>JALSTO010000316.1 GCA_026983685.1 Aquificaceae bacterium
CAACCTTCAAGAATCCCTATCCTAAATATGCTGGTGAGCTACTTGAGAGGGTCGGGCTCAAAGGCTACAGAGTTGGGGAGGTCTCCTTCTCCGAAAAGCACGCCAACTTCCTTGTGAACCACGGAGGGGGAAGCTTCGGTGATGTGGTCAGGCTTATTGAAGAAGCTAAGAGGCGGGTAAGGGAGGAGTTTGGTATCCTTCTTGAAGAGGAGGTCAGGCTGGTTGAAGATAGCGGTTCTGATGGGTGGAAGGTCCTCTGAGAGGGAGGTATCTCTTAAGACGGGAAGGGCTGTGGCGGATGCCCTGAGAGAGCTCGGGCATGAAGTTGTGGAGCTTGACCTTACACCAGACTTAGCCTGCAGGCTCCTTGATATAAAGCCCGATAGGGTCTTCATAGCTCTCCACGGACCCTATGGTGAGGACGGAAGGGTTCAGGGGCTACTTGATATCCTCGGTATACCCTACACAGGCTCGGGTGTTCTTGGAAGTGCCATCGCTATGGACAAGGATGTAACAAAGAGGCTCCTCAGAAGCGAAGGTATCCCTACACCTGACTGGGTATGCGTCAGGAAGGGAGAGGCTATCCCTGAGTGGAGTGGCTTTCCAGCGGTTGTAAAGCCTGCGGATCAGGGCTCAAGTGTGGGGCTCAGCGTCGTCAAAGATGAGGAAGAGCTTGAAAAATCGGTTAAAGAACTCTTCAGAACTACCGACAAGGTTCTTATAGAGTCTTTTGTTGAGGGAAGAGATATGACCGTGGGCGTGCTCAAAGAGAGACCCCTGCCTGTTATTGAGATCATCCCCAAGAAGGGTATATACGACTACGAAAGCAAGTACACGAAGGGAGCTACGGAGTACCGCTTCCTTGAGGATGAGGAGCTGTCTAAAGAGCTTCAGGAGATAGCCCTGAAGGTCCACACACTTCTTGAGCTCAGGGACATCTCAAGGGTTGACTTCAGGGTTGATGGCGAGGGAAAGGCTTACGTCCTTGAGGTCAATACAATACCGGGGATGACGGAGCTCAGCCTGTTCCCCATGGCATGCAGGAAGGCGGGCATGAGCTTTGCTGATATGTTGTCTATAATTATCGGGTAGCTCGGGAGGGATATGTGAAGAGAAGAGGGAATAGGCTCTTTTCTTACCTGCTGTTCGCTTCTTGGATAGGTTTCATGGCTCTGGCGGGCTTCTTTGCCCCTTCCTTCATAGCTCAGCTTCCTCCCTTCAAGATAAAGGAGGTTGTTGTAAAGGGAAACAGAAGCATTGACTTTGAGAGCATAAAGTCAGTCCTTGAGGAGCTCGGCAGTGATCTGAGGCGCCTAAATGAAGAGGAAATACTGATCTCTCTTAACACGCAATTCAAGAACAGAGTCAAGAAGGTATATATGAGCAGGAGCCTGGGGTTTGATGGAACAACCCTCAACCTCAGGATAGTTGAGAGGAAGCCTGTAGCCAAACTGAAGGTGGGGAGGTCCACCATGCTGATTGATCCCGAAGGGGAGCTCTTCTTACCTGTGAAAGGTGAGGACCTCAACCTCGTTGAGGTGAGGACCTACGACATAGAAGTGCTTAAGAATAACTTTGCAAAGCTCTACAAGAACGTGCTCAGCCTGGGACTTCCTATCAAAGCTATCAAGGTCAAAAGAGACAGGGTAGTTCTTGTGCTTGACTCAAAGGAGGTCATATTACCACCTCTTGAACTCCTGCCAAGGAATATCTCCGGAAGGCTGAAGATGGTTTATAATCTTTCAGAGGAAAAGGTTGATTTAAGATACGACAGATTTATCTTAGTAAGAAATTGAGGTGGGATGAGAACGATTGCTTCTATAGATATTGGAACAGATAAAATCGTTGCACTCATCGGGGAGGTTGACTCCTACGGAGATATCCATGTGATAGGTGTTGGAGAGTCAAAATCCAGGGGAATAGACAGGGGTTCAATTACGAAGCTTGAAGTAGCCTCCAGGGCTATAGCCACTGCGGTCAGAGAGGCTGAGGAGATGTCCGGTCAGAAGGTAAGCCACGTGATAATAAACGTATCCGGTCCCACAGTGAAGAGCCAGAATGAGAAGGACACCATAAACATATCGCCAAGTCCCGTAGAGGTTGAGGCTGAGCATATAAGGAGGCTTGTGGAGAGGAGCCTTGCCCGAGGAAAGGAGGATGGCTACGACATTGTCCATGCAATCCCTCGGAAGTACATGCTTGACGATCAGGAGGGGATAGAGGACCCCGTCGGTCTCGTCGGTTCCAAGCTAACAGCCCAGGTTCACCTCGTGAAGGTAGGAACCACGGTCAGCAGGAATGTTGAGAAAGCCGTCATGTCTGCGGGCTTTCAGCCTTCCATGAGGGTTGTAAATGCCATAGCTTCAGCGAAGGCGGTTCTGGAGGAAGAGGAAAAGGATGACGGTATCCTTCTGATAGACATGGGTGCGAGCCTTACTGACTTCGTCCTTTACCTTGAAGGACACCCCGTAATTACGGGATGTATTCCCCTTGCGGGCAACAGCATCACCAAGGATATAAGCCACCTTATGAAGGTTGATCAGGACAGTGCGGAGCGGATAAAGGTTGAGGAGGGTGTAGCTCTCGTAAACTTGGTCAAGGAAGGGGAGACTCTGAAAGTAAAGCCGAGGGGTGAGGAGAGGGACATATCCATTGAGAAGGCTAAGCTTGCGGAGATAATACAGGTCAGGCTTGAGGAGATAGTAGAGAAGATAATTGAGAGCATAGAAGAGGCAGGATACAGGCTTGACAGCGCAAATGCAGGGATAGTTATAACGGGCGGGAGTGCCAACCTGAAAGGGATAAAGGACTTCCTTGAGAAGTTTACGGATATGCCAGCCCGGGTAGGTAAGCCCAAAGGTCTGATAGGGCTGAAGGAGAAGATAGAGGATGCAAAGTACGCTACCGCGGTCGGACTCCTGAAGTTTGGAGTGTCTCAAGAGGGTGTTTCTGCAGATACGGGTGTGCAGTTGGCGGAACGTAACCCGAACGGAAAGGGCTTGATAGCCTCTTACGTTGAAAAATTTAAGAGGTGGCTTGAAGAAATACTGTAAGGAGGGAAGGCTATGGAAGTAGGTGGAAGTCTCAACCCGACGAGAATAAAGGTGGTAGGCGTTGGAGGTGGGGGATGTAATGCGGTCAACAGGATGTATGTGGATGGTGTGGAGGACGTTGAGATTTACGCCATAAACACGGACGTCCAGCACCTGAGCTCTCTCTCCGTTCCCCATAAGATACAGATAGGTGAGAAGGTTACCAGAGGTCTCGGCGCAGGAGCAAAACCAGAAGTTGGTGAGCAGGCAGCCCTTGAGGACGTTGAAAAGATAAAGGATATACTCAGAGAGACCGACATGCTCTTCATAGCTGTGGGTCTGGGAGGAGGGACAGGAACAGGAGCTGCACCCATTATAGCCCAGACAGCTAAGGAGATGGGCATACTTACCGTTGCGGTTTCTACGCTTCCTTTTGACTTTGAAGGTAAGAGAAGGATGGAAACCGCCCTTGAGGGTCTTGAAAGGCTCAAGGACAGCGTGGACACCTACATAGTCATCCACAACCAAAGGCTCAGAGACATGAACAATAACAACAGGATGCCGATAAAGGATGCCTTCAGAGAGGTGGACAGCGTTCTTTCCAAAGCGGTCAGGGGTATAACTAACATAATATCCACTTCAGCTATGATAAACGTGGACTTTGCGGATGTGAAGACGGTTATGGAAAGCGGTGGACTCGCCCTCATAGGAATGGGAGAGGGCAAGGGAGAAGGTAAGATAGAGACTGCTGTGGAGCAGGCTATAACGAGTCCCCTCCTTGAGGGCAACACCATAGAGGGTGCAAGGAGGCTTCTGCTGACTCTCTGGGTTAGTGAGGATGTTCCCTTCAACGAAGTTGAGCAGGCTATAAATGTGGTTATGGAAAAGGCTCATCACGAACCTTTGATAATATTCGGTGCGGTTATTGAGGAGGGTGTTGAAAACTTCATGAGAGTTGCGGTTGTCGCTACAGACTTTGAAAGGACCGAGTCCGAGCAGAAGGAAGAAGAGAACATCCTAAGGGTAATAAAGAGAGAAACGCCGGGAGTGAAGAGAGCGGTTCCCGATGAGGGGATAAGCCCGGTTGAACCGGAAGAGGAGATACCGGCGATACTGAGAAGAAAGAGGAAGATATAACTTCTGATGTTCTACGAAACCATTGATGATATAACTGCGGATGCGGGGATAAAGGTTAGAGCGAATTCTCTGGAGGAGCTTTTCTGTAAAGCAATACTTGCCACCTTTAACGAAATAACTGACATAGAAAAGGTAAACCCAGAGGAGAGCCATAAGATATCCGCGAATGGTGTTATGCCCTTTCTCCTTGCGGACATAATAAACACCGCTCTCGTTCTCCACGAAACAAAGAGGTTCGTTGCCTCCGAGTGTGAAGTCCTTGAGCTTGGCGAAGACAGGGTAAAGGTTCGCTTGAGAGGTGAGAGGTTTGACCCTGAGAGACACCCTTCAAAGCTTGTGATAAAGGCGGCGACCTACCACAGATTGAGGATAAACAAGGAGGGGAATGGATACGTTGCGGAGGTTGTATTTGATATATAATAGCCAGCATGAACCATTTGGAGATAATGGATGTTCTCCCTCACAGATACCCTCTTCTCCTCGTTGACCGAATACTTGAGTATGAAGAAGGAAAGAGGATAGTCGGTCTCAAGAACGTCAGTGTAAACGAGCCCTTCTTTCAGGGACACTTCCCAAGCTTTCCTCTCTTCCCTGGGGTTTACGTTCTTGAGGCTATGGCTCAGGTGGGCGGGATACTCATGATAAAGTCTCTCAACCTTGAGATAGGTAGGTATGCTGTTGTCTTTGCAGGTATTGATGGAGCCCGTTTCAAAAAGCCTGTCTTCCCCGGCGATCAGCTCATAATGGAGCTTGAGGTCATCTCCCTTAAAAAGGCTCTCTCAAAGATGAAGGGAACCGCAAGGGTAGGGGAGGAGGTGGTAGCGGAGGCTGTCCTTTACGCGGCTGCCAGAAAACTGGAAGAGGTCAAAAGGTAGCTACCTGTACCAGAGCTCCTTCGGAAGTGGAACCACCCTCTCACCCTTTTTGAACATAAGCAGGTACTCCCTTACAAACTTCTCCTTGTAGAACTTGGGATTGCGCTTTATACGGGAGTGGATCGCCCTGAGCTCTATGTTCTTTCCTTCCTCCGCATCTATCAGCTGGGTGAGCCTGTCCGAGGCAAGCTTGAGCTGAAGGACCTTTTTAAGGTTGAGCTCAGAGAAAAACAGGTTTGCAAAGGTATTCACAACAGCCAAGAGAAGAAAGCCGTAGGCGAGCTTCTTAATCAGAGAGAAATCCTCTGAACTCCTCCTTGCCCCAGAACTGCGCTCCATATCCAAGCTCTTCTTCTATTCTAAGTAGCTCGTTGTACTTTGCAATCCTGTCAGACCTTGAGGCTGAGCCTGTCTTTATCTGACCTGCGTTGGTAGCCACCGCAAGGTGGGCTATGAAGGTGTCCTCCGACTCGCCCGATCTGTGGGATATTATGGGAGAGTAGGAGTTCTCCTTTGCAAGCATGACTGTATCAAGGGTCTCCGAGAGGGTTCCTATCTGGTTGAGCTTTACAAGGATTGAGTTGGCTACTCCCTCCTCTATCCCTCTTCTCAGTACCTTTGGGTTCGTGGTAAAGAGGTCGTCTCCCACCAGTTGAACTCTGCTACCTATCGCCTTTGTGAGCTCCTTCCAGCCTTCCCAGTCGTTCTCGGAGAGAGGGTCCTCTATGGATACTATGGGGTACCTATCAAGGAGCTCCTCGTAGAAGGCTATCATCTCTTCCGAGCTCAGCTTCTTGCCCTCAAGGTGGTATAGCCCGTCCCTGTAAAACTCCGAAGATGCGCAGTCAAGGGCGAGAAGTATGTCCTCACCGGGTTTGTAGCCTGTCCTCTCTATAGCCTGCATCAGGGTGTCAAGAGCCTCTTGGGTTGAGCTCAGGTTGGGGGCGAAGCCTCCCTCATCGCCAACGTTTGTGGAAAAGCCCTTCTCTTTTAAGACCTTCTTCAGGGTGTGAAAGACCTCAACGCCTGCTCTCAGAGCTTCCCTGAAGGAGCCACCGCACACGGGAACTATCATGAACTCCTGAATGTCAAGGGGGTTGTCCGCATGGGCTCCCCCGTTTATAACGTTCATGAGGGGAACCGGCAGTCTTGAACCGAACCTTCCTCCGAGGTATTCATAGAGAGATACTCCAAGCTCCTGAGCGCTTGCCCTTGCAACAGCCATACTGACAGCGAGGATCGCGTTTGCACCGAGCCTTCCCTTGTTTTCAGTGCCGTCAAGCTCTATCAGGGCGAGGTCTATCTCCCTCTGGTTCAGGGACTCCATTCCCCTTATCCTCTTGGCTATCTCCCCGTTGATGTTATCTACAGCCTTAAGTACCCCTTTACCATGAAACCTCTTTGGATCTCCATCTCTGAGCTCTATAGCCTCCCTCTCTCCAGTGGAGGCTCCACTCGGAACGATAGCTCTGCCGATAGCTCCGCTCTCAAGTATAACCTCAGCCTCAACCGTTGGATTTCCTCTTGAGTCAAGGACCTCCCTTCCGTGAACACCAACTATCGCAGACATGGGGAATATTTTAGCCTATGTGCCTTATGTATTTAGCCCCGAGGTCGTAGTCCGCGGACTGGGTTATCTCTACCTCTATCAGCTCTCCTTCCTTCAAGGGTATCTCTTCGCTCTCTATGTAAATGAGACCATCAACCTCGGGTGCCTGGAGGTAGGACCTTCCCCTCGGGACGAAGGAGAACTCCTCCGAGTAGCCTTCAACGAGAACCTCAAGTCTCTCTCCAACGAGCTCCGCATTCTTCTTAATGCACACCTGCCTCTGAATCTCCATGAGCTCTTCTCTTCTCCTCTCCTTCTCCTGCTCAGGAATTGGGTCTCCGAGGGGGTAGGCATGGGTGTCCTCCTCTCTGGAGTAGGTGAATACCCCTACCCAGTGGAAGTGTCCCTCAGCGACAAAGTCCCTGAGAATCTTGTAGTCCTCCTCACCTTCCTCGGGGTATCCGACGATGAAGGTAGTTCTGAGGACCGCCCCCGGTATCTCTTCCCTTATGCTATCAATGAGCCTCCTTACAAAGTCTTCGTCGTAGCCCCTCCT
>JALSTO010000317.1 GCA_026983685.1 Aquificaceae bacterium
CTTATAAGTCAGGAAGTGTATGGGGCAGAAGGGATTGCCCGCTGAGAACAGGTATTTTCCTAAGTCCTTCTCCTACCTAAAACTTTTAAGGGCAGTCCCCAAACCTTTGTAAAGTGCTTGCCCGCAAGGTGGTCAAAGGCATCCTTCTCCGAGTAGGTGGCGAGGTCCTCAACATAGAGAGAGTTGGGAGACCTTCTTCCAACAACGCTCACCGCTCCCTTAAAAAGCTTGAGCCTCACCTCACCGCTCACATACTCCGAGAGCTTTCCCGTAAAGGCATCAAGGGCTTCCCTTAAGGGTGTAAACCAGAGACCTTCGTAGACAAGCTTGGCGTATTCGTGGGGAACGTGGCTCAGGAAGTAGTGAAAGGTGAACCTGTCCGTCACCAGCGAGAGGAGGTCTCTGTAAGCCTCATAAAGAACAAGTGCTCCGGGAGCCTCGTATATCTCCCTGCTCTTTATACCCACGAGCCTGTTCTCAACCATGTCTATCCTGCCTACGCCGTGCCTTCCCGCTATCTCGTTGAGCTCAAGGACAAGCTCGCTCAGCAGGGAGTAGTTTTTTCCGTTAACAGACACAGGAACACCTTTCTCAAAGCCAACGGTTACATACTCGGGCTCATCGGGTGCTTTTTCGGGAGAGATCGTTATCTGGTAGGCATCCTCGGGGGGCTCCTGCCAGGGGTCTTCAAGGGGTCCGCACTCTATTGAAACACCCCAGAGGTTCCTGTCTATTGAGTAGGGCTTTTCTTTTGTAACCTTTACGGGTATGTTGTGTCTCTTTGCGTACTCAACCTGCTCCTCACGAGCCTTGAACTCCCACTCCCTTACGGGAGCTATGACCTCTATGTCGGGATTGAGCGCCCAGACCGAGAGCTCAAACCTCACCTGGTCGTTACCCTTTCCCGTTGAGCCGTGAGCCACATAATCCGCTTTGAACTTCTGAGCGTAGTAAACGAGCTTTTTGGATATCAAAGGTCTTGATAAAGAGGCTGTGAGGGGGTATTTACCCTCGTAAAGGGCGAGTGCCCTCAGTGTAGGTAAGCAGAAGTCCCTTGCAAACTCCTCCTTTATATCCTCAACTATAGCCTCAACTGCGCCTGAAGCCCTCGCCTTGTCGGGTATCTCGGTAAGCTCCTCACCCTGCCCAACGTCCGCTGTGTAGGTTATAACCTCGTAGCCCTTGTCGGTGAGCCACCTGACTATTACGGAGGTGTCCAAACCTCCCGAGTATGCGAGTATAACCCTCTTAGCCATGGAAGTATTATAATCCACATGTGGAGGGAAGCTCTAAGGGTCTGGAAGCTGAGCCTTCTAAGAAACCCCATTCCCGTTGGTTTTCTCTTCCTTCTCATCGCCTTTTTGAGCCTTCTGACACCACTACCCGGGATAGGATTCCTCAACACCTTACTCAACACCTACCTGATCTTCTCCTACGTTGTTTATGTATCAAAGGCTTACATAGCCTCCGGAGGAGATAGCAAAGCCTTCTTGAGCTCCCTTGGGTGGAATCCCACTAAGGTGTTCTTTCGCTTCTTTCGTGAGACACTTGCCATTATCACAGGACAGCTTATTCTGACCCTCGGAGCTGGCGCCCTGTCTTTACTGGTTTTCTCCTTGGGAGGGGTGTGGTCAGTTCTGAAACCTCTCCTTGAGGGTGGAGAGGTCAGCTGGCTCGGTCTTGTGCTCAGCCTGATCCTTTCACTCTTTTTATACTTTTCCGTGGTAAGTTCCTTCCCGATATTCTTCGGGAGAGCCATGCAAAGGGGGAGAGGTTTCTGGGGCACACTGAAGACTTTTCTAAGCTCCATTTATGCGGAGGTCAGCTGGAGGACACTCCTCAACTGGGATTACATCAAGTCTTCCTTCATCATGTCCGTCATCACGCTCCTACTTCTCTTGGCACACCTCCTTTTTATACTCCTTCCACTTTTCATACCTTTGCTCAGCTTCCTGACCATTCACCTGATCTACACCTTCGGAACTGTTGCTGTCTTCAGACTCCTCCGCTCCTGAATATCTCAACGGGGTTCAGCCTCGCAGCCCTTCGGGCTGGATAGACAGAAGCAACAAAGGAGAAGGAGAGGGCAAAGAGGGCACCGCCTACGTAGTAGAGGAAAGACCTGTCAAGGATGAAGCCCTTAGCCCTGAGAAGCCCCTCAAGGTTTATCTCAACGCTGGAGAGGTACTCCTGGGTCAGGTAGGCGCTCACACTCCCTAAAATAATTCCCACAACGCCTATGAGAAGCCCCTGAATCATGAATATGAGGGTTATGTCCCTGCTTGAGTAGCCCATAGCCTTGAGTATCGCTATATCCCTCTGCTTCTCAAGAACCGTCATCATCAGTATGTTGAATATTCCGAAGGCGGATACGAGGAGTATAGCTCCCACCACAAGGTAGGTTATGGTCTTCTGAATTTTGAAGAGCTGTAGAAAGTTGCTGTAAGCCTCCTGCCAGCTCTGGGCGTCGTAGCCGGTATCCTCCTCAATCTTCCTTGCTATCCTGACAGCCTCATCCACGTCCTCCACGCGGACGACGAGCTCGTTCACCTCGTTGGGTCTGCCCAGAAGCTTCTGCATAGCCCTGAGATGGATGTATGCTCTGCTCTTATCAATCGTGGTTATCCCTGAGTTAAAGAAGTCAATAACCTCAAATATCTGGGAGACCCCGTTTGGGGCTATCACGATGACCTTCTTTCCAACATTCTTTATCCCCAGGTCCCTCGCTACAAGCTTTCCGAGGATTATCCCGTTTCTCTTCACATAGAGTTTCCGAAGGTTTCCTCTTTCAAGGTATCTCTCTATGCTCGTTGCCCTGCCTTCAAGCTGAGGGTCTATCCCAAAGAGGTTAACGGGAACGTCCTTGGGACCGAATCTGACTATTGCATTTCCCCTCAGATGGGGAGCTATGCCCCTTATTCCCTCCTTGCCCTCGTACCTTTTCATAATTGCCCTGTATCCCTTTATCCTGTCCCTCACTTCCTTTGGTTTTGCTCCAAGGATCTCAAAGATAACGTTACCTCTGAAGACCTTTGATAGGATTCTCTTCTCGTCGTAGTTGAACTGGGGCTTTATGGATATGTGGGCGTCAAGGTCTATAACCTGTTTTATGAAGTGTTTTTGGAATCCGAGCATCAACGAGCTCATGACAACGAAGGCTGTAACCCCTATGGCAACGCCAAGGGTTGATACAAGACTCTGCCTTCTCCTCTGAAGGAGCAGTTTGAGGCTGACGAAGAGGATGTGATACATTCCCTCACTCCTTGAAGAGGCAGGGTGTTCCCGAGGGGTAGCCCAGCACCTCCGCAAAGCCCTCAAAGATACGGTTCACCTTAACCTTCTTCTTCTCCCCGTTCACGATAAGCACGGCGAAGCCGTCCTTTACCGCTTCAATAGGAACAACCGTGGTCTTGAGCCTGCTCACCACTATGTTCCCCTCCACAACTGAACCCACCGGCACACTTTCGGGAAGCTGAACACTGACCTCAACTTCCACAATCCTTCTAGTCCTCTCGCTCTCAAGGTCGTACTTCTCCACCCTTCCCTCAAAGACCCTCCCGTGAACCGCATCGGTTGTTATGTAAACCTTCTGTCCCTCCTTAAGAAGGGGTGCAAGCTCTTCGTCAACCTGTAATACTACCTTCCTATCAGGTGTTCCCATCGAAAAGAGGGCGTTCTCCCTGCTCACGGGGTTGACGTAGTCTCCCTTCTCAACGAACTTCTTTAGAACTATACCCTCTATGGGGCTCCTTATTCTGTACCTTGAGAGCTCCTTCTCGAGGGCTTTCCTTTGCTCTTTAAGAGAGCTGAGCTCTTTCTCAAGCCCCCTTAGGGTGTCCTCAAGGCTGAGCAATGAGGCTTCGTACTCTCTGAGAGCGTTTCTGTAAAGCCTCTCAGCCTCCTCAAGGGCTTCCTTAGGAATGACCCCCCTCTCAAAGAGCCTCTTTCTCCTTAGGTATCTCTCCTTAGCCTTTCTGAGGTTCTCAGCCCTTATATCCACCTCCTTCTCAAGCTTTCTCCTGAAGGCTGAGCCTTCTTTGAGCCTCTCTTGAAGGAGCTCTATCTTGTCGCTCAGGGACCTGATCTTGCTTTCAAGCCCCGCATCATCTATCAGGGCGAGGAGCTGTCCCCTTCTTACCTTATCCCCCACATCTGCATAGAGCTCCTTTATGTAACCTGAAACTGAGGAGCGAAGGAGAACCTCTTTCTTGCTCTCAACGTAGCCCGAGGCGTATATGCTTCTGACCACCTCTCTGCTCTCAACCACACACCTTCTCTCCCCTCCTCCAGAGCTTTTCAGAAATAAGAAGCCACCTAAAAGGGTCAGGAGAAAAAGAAGAGGGATGAGGTACTTCATCATCTATAAGATGATATCAACGACCCTTCCGGGTGGGTGTTCCGTTTCCCTCTCCACGTGGATGTAGTTTTCTGTCAGCAATCTTCCTCCCTTCAGAGCTGTAGCCCTCAGCCTTCTATCTCTGTTCTTCCTGTAAAAATCCTCTCTCTTCAGGGAGTCAAGCTCCTGAAGTGTCTTAAGTCTTTCCTTCTTAATCTTTTCGGGAACCTTTCCATCCATCTGGGAAGCTTTTGTAAAGGGTCTGTCGGAGTAAGGAAAGATATGAAGGTAAGCAAAGGGCATATCCTCAACGAAGCGGAGAGTATCCTCAAAGTCCTTCTCGTCTTCGGTGGGAAAGCCAACTATGATGTCCGTGCCAATAGCAGAGAGTGGTCTTCTGGAGATTATGTACTCAACGACCCGCTCATACTCACTCCTCGTGTAGCCCCTCTTCATGAGGGCGAGTATCCTGTCGGAGCCACTCTGAAGGGAAAGGTGGAAGTGGGGGGCGATCCTCTCCTCAGAGGTGATCAGCTCCAAAAGCTCCTGGGATATCTCCTTTATGTGCATAGAGGACAGCCTGACGAGCTTTAATCCTTTCACCTTCAGTATCTCAAGGAGAAGCTGGTGGAGGGAGCTTCCTGTGTCCCAGCCGTACTGGGAAAGCTGGGTGCCTGAGAGGACTATCTCCTCAAAGCCCCTCTCGGCAAGCAGTTCAACCTGCCGGAGAACCTTCTCCTTCGGGGCGCTCCTGACCTTTCCCCTTGCGAAGGGTATCACACAGAAGGTGCAGAACTTGTTACAGCCTTCTTGGACCTTGAGAAAAGGTCTTGACTCTTCAAAGTAGAGGACGGTATCAAAGCTCTTAACCTCCCCCTCTCTGAATATCTCTCCTACCACAGCCCTCTTTCTCCTCTCCTCAAGGAAGTTCTCAACTATCTTCAGGAGCTCCCCCTTGTGGGTGTTTCCGACAACGAGGTCAACATCCTCCAAGGATAAAAGCTCTTCAGGTTTTACCTGTGCATAGCAACCTGTAGCTACCACCACAGCTTCGGGGTTCAGCCTCTTCGCCCTGTATATAGCCTGCCTTGAGGCTCTGTCTCCTCCGGCGGTAACCGTGCAGGTGTTTATAACGTAAACGTCAGCTATATCTCCGTTATCAACCACCTCGTATCCAGACTCAAGAAATTTTGAGCGCATGAGGTCTGTGTCAAACTGATTCATACGACAGCCAAGCGTGATGAAGGATACCCTCATAAGCTCAATAATACGCCCGAGAACTGCAAATTGTACACATTCCACCGCCCCTATCCCGAGAGGGGACGCGGGGTTACCTTTTTACAGAGAAGCCTTATTACGAGCACTCCCAATAATACTTCATGGATAATGTTCTGTCAAGAGTTTCTGAATAAACATTATGTTTCAATCCCTTATAGGCACCTGATAAACTCAGATGAAGCTTGCGTCCCTGTACGGAATAGAGTTGTTTCAATCCCTTATAGGCACCTGATAAACCGTCAGCGAGGAAGAGTGTGAGTTCTGCAAGAGGGCGTTTCAATCCCTTATAGGCACCTGATAAACGCGTGGGAGTCTTCACTTCGGAACGCCTGACGGAGGGGTTTCAATCCCTTATAGGCACCTGATAAACTGAACAAGATAGAAGAGAACACAAAAAGCCCTCGGCTGTTTCAATCCCTTATAGGCACCTGATAAACCTGCCAATCTCAATGTCATATTCAGTTATCAAGGAGCCGGTAGCCCCGTAGGACTACAGGGATATTTTATGCTCATGCAAAGGATGCGTCAAGTTGAGTTAATTTTCTGTCTACCTCCAATCCTGCAAAAATCCTGGGGGATAGACAAATCAAGATGCCTCACACCTCAAGAGGTGAGCACAGGAGCTTCCTCAGCAGGACCGTTGCGTAGCTACCGGGAGGGAGGATGAAGCTAAGCTCAACGTAGTCCTCACCTTCCTTTAATACCTTCATGTCCCTCGGATGAACGAAGGCTCTTCTGAGACCGTCTGTAAAGAGCTTAAGGTTACCGATCTTCCTTCCGAGCATCTCTTCCGTTATACCCTCCTCAGCGAGCACCTCTCTCATTATCACCTCAACCTTTTTGCTCTTTGGTTTGACTTTCTTGCCGAGGAAGGGTATCTCAAGCTCCCTTACTTCCTCAAAGACCCTCTCGTCCATCTCTGTTATGAAGGATAGCCTCCATCTCAGAAAGGGGACGGAGCAGTGCTTAAAGTACCTCACTATAAAGGTATTGAGGTATCTGTTCCAGAGGTAGCTCTGGTAAGTAAAGAGAAGCATGAGCTTTATGCTCCTCGGGAGGCTTTCAAAGGCTTCCCTGTAACTCTTTCCCTTCATAAGCTCCTCTACCACCCTTCTCTCTGGAGTTGACCTCTGGGGCATGTGCTTGAGGAACTCCCGCCATCTTCCCCAGCTCCTGAGGAGCTCTCTCTTTCTCCTCTTATCTTTAAGGGAAGTAAGGTAGGTCTTGAGGGCTCCTTCGTAATCTCCTCTGAGGAGAAGCTTTGCGACAAACTCCTCCGCATTCTTTACGGAACCGAACCTCTGCTCCCCGAAGTAGTTTTCAAAGCCGAACCTTTCAACAAAATCCACCCTGTCCCTCAGGTAGCGGAGCTTTCGCTTTCCCACGCCCCTGACTACCACTCTGAAGAGGTTTCCCTCTATCCTCCCGATGTCCATAGGTTCGTCGGAGTAGCCGAGGAACTTGAGGCTGA
>JALSTO010000318.1 GCA_026983685.1 Aquificaceae bacterium
AGATGGATGAAGCTACCAAGAATATGCCCACCGGAACATTTATAAAGAAGATCCAGTTCCAGTTTATATGTTCGGTGAGCCAGCCTCCCAGTGTAGGTCCCACCGCCGGAGCGAAGGAGGCACCCAGACCAAAGACACCCATAGCTATGCCCTTCTTTTCGGGAGGGTATATGGTGAAGAGTATCGCCTGAGCGGAGACTATTATGAGAGCCTCAGCAAACCCTTGAAGAGAGCGAAAGACGATCATCTGGTAGAGTTCAGTTGATACACCGCACAGGTAGCTTGAAAGCCCGAAGAGAGCTACCCCACCTATATACATAGCCCTCAGCCCTATAACCGATTCCATCCACTCAATTAGGGGTAGGGTTACTGCGGCGGCTATCATGTAGGAGGTCACAACCCACTGGATACCGTAAAGGTCTGTCTTGAGGGGAGCTATCATCTTGGGGAGGGCAACGTCCACAATGGTGGTATCAAGTATAGCCATGAAGGCTCCAGCCATGACTATGAGGGTATGGAGTATCAGCTCTCCCTTAGTCAGCTCTGACTGACCCATCAGTTATAATCTTATCAGGAGCAGTAAAAAGAACCTATACGTTTTACCTTTCCCTCCATCTCAAGCTCTGTCAGAAGGGAGAGAGCCTTACCTTCATCAACACCAAGAAACTCAACCACATCGTTCAGAGTTCTGGGTTCACGCAGGTAGGAAAGCAGAGGGTCCTCAGGGGAACTCTCCCCAAAGATATCCCTTCCATCCCTTATCAGCTCCGCACCATCCTTCACAAGCCTGTAACAGCCCTCCCAGCTGGGAGACTTTCCAATACCTATGTGGGTATAGACCTTCTTACCATATTTGCGGGCGAAATCTGCGGTTATCAACGCCCCACTTCTCGCCCCAGCCTCCGGCACTATCAGAAAGTCTGAAAGGGCTGCGATGATCCTGTTCCTCTTGGGAAAGGTGTGGGAGCTCCCCCTCTCAAGGGGATGAAACTCCGAGATAAGGAGACCTCCAGAAGCCCTTATATCGTCAAAAGGTCTTCCATGGGCTCTCAGTATTCCAAAACCTAAGACACAGGCGGTGTAACCGGACCTCCCGATGGCACTGAGGTGTGCCTGAGAGTCAACGCCTCTTGCACCGCCGGAGACTATCCCGTAGCCCTTTGATAGGGCTGACTCAACCATTCCATCTACAAGAGAGAGGGTGTAGGCGGTCGGTCTCCTGCTCCCGACTATCCCCACGAGAGGCACGTTCTTAAGCTCTCCTTCAAAGAACAGGACCGGAGGAGGGTCCGGTATGCTTCTCAGGAAAGAGGGGTAATCTTCACTCTCAAGGGTCAGAAAACCTATTCCCCTTTTATCAATGAGCTCCACGATCTCTTCGGGCTCCTTAACCCCTTTTCTTCTGACTATAGCCTTTGCCTTTTTGTTTCCAACGACCCTTACGAGTTCCTCGTAGCTTGCTGTGAGTATCCTTTCACAGCTTCCAAAGCGCTCGTATAGCTTCTTTACCGTCCTCTCTCCCACCCCCTCTATGGAGGTAAGGATCAGCCAGCAGATAAGCTTTTCCATACTCTAACCTATATCATAGGGCTTGCACTTGTTTTCATATAAGTATTCCCTTATATTGTTTATCACAACCGTCTGCGAGGAGGCAGGAGAATGTACTACGTCGCCCAGGTAATACGTGACGAGTGTAGTAAGTATAACTGCAAGCAGTGCACCCTGTTCTGTCCGGAGCCAAACACACTGATGTACACTGACGAGACCCATCATGCCTATGTCATGACCGAAAGATGTAAGGGATGTGCCCTTTGCGTTTACGTCTGTTCAAACCTTCTGAAGAGAGATTCCATAGAGATGGTCTATGCGGAGAATAGGGACGTTGCGGGTGTTAGATAAAGTTCTTTGGAGGTAAGCTATGGCAAAGTTAGGACCTGCGGGATACTCCCCCTACCCTGTGGCTATGTACGAGGGAGTTCTAACTCCCCCTCCAGGGAAGGCACTCCTTTTCAATGAGATAGTTGATGAAGAGATAGCCATGAGGGAAGCTGCCAAAGCTATGCTAACGAGGGAGAACCCGACCATATTCCCCGGACCTCAGGTGCTCTACGCCTGGAATGAGGAAGCGAAGGAAAAGGCAAAGCTGGTGAGAAAGATAGCGGAAACCCTTGGTGCAAAGATAATCCCTATGTACGATTACAGACCAAAGTACCCGAAGATTGACCCAGAGAAGGAGATAAACCCAAATCACCCCAACCTGACTATATGGCACAACAACATAAAGGCATGTATATTCGTCGGTGTCCACTGCCACTATGCAAACGTAGCCCTGAAGATAATAAGAGCTGAAACCGACTGCTTCACGATAGCCCTGTGCGGTAACTCCGGGCACGAGGACGCGATGATAACCCTGAGGGACCAGCACACCGAGGAGCTGGAAAAGTTTATCAGAGTGGCGGAAGAGGTGAAGAGGGAGCTTGGCAAGTGATGAGCACCGTTGCCAAGAGGTGGACTTACGAAGACTACCTCAAGCTTGAGGACGACAAGCGTTACGAGATAATAGGGGGAAAGCTCATAGAAATGCCTGCACCGACAACAACTCACCAGAGGATAGTGGGAAGGCTTTTCAGACTGATGAGCGACTTTGTGGAAGAGAACTCTCTCGGTGAGGTATTCGTGTCTCCCGTTGATATTATCCTCTCAGAGGAGAACGTGGTTCAGCCGGACATCGTATTCGTATCAAAAGAGAAGGAGGACATCATCAGCGAGAGGGGAGTGTTCGGTACCCCCGACATCGTGGTTGAGGTTATATCTCCCTCCACACTAAAGCGGGATACCGAGGACAAGAAGAAGCTGTACGCGGAGTACGGTGTAAAGGAGCTCTGGCTCATCTTTCCGGGTGAAAAGGCTGTTGAGGTTTTCTCGCTGAAGGAAAAAGATTATGAGGTCTGCTCCTTCGCTTACGAAAAGGGAAAGATAAGCTCGTGCCTTTTGAAAGGTCTGGAAGTAAATTTAGAAAAGCTCTTTAAGGAGGTGCTGTGATGCAGAAGACCGAGCAGGTTCAATACAATAGAGCAGGGCAGAGGGTAGTTTCACCAGACTACCTGCTCTTTGAGGCACCAAGGGAAAAGCAGTTTATGACAGGCTCGGAGGTAGTTAAAGAGGCGGTCAAGCGTGCTTCCGTTGATGCTTCCGTTTCCTACCCGATAACCCCTCAGTCCGAAGCTGCCCATCTGATAGGTGAGCTCTGGGTTGAAGGCTACGTGGGAGTTTACTTCAGAGGAGAGTCCGAGTTTGGCGTCATGTCAGAAGTCGCAGGGTGTTCAATGGCTGGTGCGAGAACGATAACCACCACCTCAGGACCAGGAACACTCAGGGCTATGGAGAACTTCCCTATGTGGGCTGGTTCAAGACTACCCATACAGCTCGTTCTCATGGCAAGGGGTGTCAATGCTCCACTGACGATCCAGCCCGACAACCTTGAGATATCCTTCCTTCTGGACACGGGATGTATGATATGGCATGCGGAGACCGCTCAAGAACTCTTTGACATGATACTTGCGGGCT
The DNA here is from genome assembly GCA_026983685.1 of Aquificaceae bacterium. Lineage (GTDB taxonomy): Bacteria > Aquificota > Aquificia > Aquificales > Aquificaceae > Hydrogenivirga. Next base: position 3,568 of record JALSTO010000318.1, read on the forward strand.
TTGTAGTTGCTGAACAGCCCGATGTCCACGTCCCCATAATAACAGCTATAGATGGCTTCTTCATATCCCACACGAGGGAAGCGGTTATGCTCCCACCCGACGACATAGCCCTACCCCCTTACAACCCCTACAAGTCTCCCATGGTTCCCCTTGACATGGAGATGGCTCCGGGGAGGTTCCTTAGGGATCCCTACGTCATGAAGTCCAACTACATATCCTACGCAGCGCACACAAGCTGGCAGTTTGAGGTGAGAGCTGCCATAGAGAGGTCAAGACCTTACGCAAAACACTACCTGAGAGGTCTGATTGAAGAGTTCGGAGACCCCGAGGCTGATATAGTCTTTGTAGCCTCCGGAACCGCTGCTGCTCAGGCGAAGGAGGCAACTCTCATGCTACTGCACGATGAAGGGATCAAGGCACGGGTCGTTAGAATAAAGACCATAAGACCCTTCCCCACTCAGGAGCTGATAGAAGCTCTTAGGGGAGCCAAGTACGTCTTCGTCCCTGAGTTCAACGTAATAGGTTGGCTTGAAAGAGAGGTAAGGAGAGCCCTCTACGGAAACCTTGACGTTCCTGTTATAGGCTCTCCAAGGGTTGCAGGCGGTATGACCATGCCCCCTGAGTTCATAGTTAAGGAAATACTTCAGTTCCTTGGAAAGGAGGTGAAGCATGTCGTATAAGATTTTTAAGATAAACGAAGAGCTTAAGGAGTTCATGCCTCCTGAAATAGTTGACCTTGAGGAAAAGGCCACCTGGGGGAATCCCAAGAGAGGTGTTATGGACCTCCCCTACTCAAAAGAGCTGATTGAAGAGCACTCTCTCTGTGCGGGTTGTCCTGAGTCAGCAGCCTTCAGGTACATACTTGCCTCACTGCCGAATCCCGAGGAAACGATAATCGTGAACTCAACTGGATGCACATCCCTCGTCTTCCCCCACATAGCGCTTCACACCGTCCACTCCCTCTTCGGAAACCAGAATGCGGTTGCCTCAGGTATAAAGAGGGTTCTTGAATGGAGGTTCCCAGACAAGGTCAAAGATGTCGTAGTCCTCGCGGGAGACGGTGCAACCGTTGACATAGGTCTTGACTGCACCCTCCAGTCCTTCTTCAGGCAGGAGAAGATAACGACAATATGCTTTGACAACGAGGTATATGCGAACACGGGCGGTCAGGAGAGCGGGATGACCGTTAAGGGGCACGTCTTCAAGATGGCTCCCAAGGGTAAGCAGTGGGACAAGGTCCCCATGTGGCAGCTTGCCATAGACTCGGGATGCCATTATGTAGCGAGGCTTACCGTCTCCTCGCCCAAGAAGGTTGAGAAGGTCATAAAGCAGGCTATATATGTGGCAAGAGAGGTCGGACCGACCTACATACACCTGTACACTCCCTGCATCCTTGAGATAGGACTAAACTCCGACGATGGTCTTGAAGAGATGAGGAGAACAGACAAGGAAAGGTTCAAGTTCTTTGAATACATGACCGATGAAGCTAAGGAGGTCATACAGAGGAAGAAAGAGGAGGGTCTGATATGAGCCAACCTAAGAGGAGAAGGATAAACGTCAGGATGCCCGCCATTGGAGGTCAGGGTGCTGTCACAGCAGCCCACATAATGGCTACAGCTGCAGACCATGCAGGCTACTACGCTGTCTCAAACCCCTTCTTCGGAGCTGAAAAGAGGATGGCTCCTGCGGAGAGCTACGTGAGGATAGGGATCGATCCCATATACGACAGGGGTGAAGTGGTTTATCCCGATGTCATAATGGTCTTCCACTCACAGGTTATCACGATGGGAAAGTCCTACACCATGCCCTTTTATTCGGGAATAAAGAAGAACGGGCTGATAATAATAAATACGGAAGAGGACCTGCTGACTGAGAGAGACCACGAATACCTTGAATCCATGAACGTCAAGGTGTTCAACTTCCCCGCCACCAAGTTTGCCATGGAGATAGCGGGAACTGAGCTTGCCACCAACATGGCTATGCTCGGAGCCTTCTTCGGAGCTACCCAGATCGTGGGTATGGACTCCATAGAGGAGGGTATAAAGGCAAGGTTCCTGAAGAAGTTCGTTGCCTCAGGTGGAACCATGTCTCTGGACTCCGCAATAGAGAGGAAGTTTAAGAAGAAGCTGGAGCTGATAGAGAAGAACATAAACACAGCCAAGGCAGCTTACGAAGTGGCTCAGGGATGGGCTAAGGACAAGGGAATGGACGTCTGGCTACCGAGCCCTCAGGAGGCAGAGAAGGTTACCACTGAGAGGTTATCTTAGCCTTCTTGTTTACATACTTGTCAACCGCAAGGGCGGCTTTACAGCCGTCCGCTGCAGCTATAACCGCCTGTTTTATGTTGGTACACAGAACATCTCCGGCGGCGAATACACCCTGAACTGAGGTCATCATCTCCTCGTTCACAACTATGCAGTCTCCTTCTGTCATCTCAACCTGACCCATCAGGAAGTCCACCGACGGCTTCGTTCCTCCCAAGAATATAAACACACCGTTCACCTCAAGAGTTTTTTCTTCCATGGAGGATAGGTCCTTCAGCTTTAAGCCTTTGACCAGCTGGTCCCCTACTATCTCAATAACCCTGTGACGAAGAAGTACCTCAACGTTTTCAAGCTCGTTGAATTCTTCAATTACCTCTTGAGGTGCCTTTATCCTGCTTCCGGGCACAACGAAGTAAACCTTACTGGCGAACCTCGCTATAAACTGGGCTTCCTCTATGCCGTAGTCATCCTCACCTATCACAGCCACAGGCTGATCCTTGAAGAAGGCAGCATCACATACACCGCAGTAAGATACACCCCTTCCGAGAAACTCGTCCTCTCCCTTGAACTTGTTTGCCCTCTCCATAGCCCCCGAAGCCACTATAATGGCCTTTCCCCTGAACTCCCTTCCATCAATGGTAAAAACCTTCTTGACCTCTCCCGCCAAATCGGTGGCTATCACCTTTCCCCTGACGAAGTGAGCTCCGAAGCTCTTAGCCTGTTCCCTCATTATCTTCAGAAGGTCGTAGCCGGAGAGTGGTCCCGGAACACCCGGGTAGTTTTCTATCTGCTGGGTTACACCGAGGGCTCCGTCAGCCTCCGCCCTGTAAAGGACGAGAGTCTTGAGCCCAGCACGGGCTGTGTATATGGCAGCGGTGGTGCCGGCAGGACCGGCACCGATAATGATCACATCGTAGAGCTCTTCGGGCTGATAGTTGAGTCCGAAGTCAACGCCCATTCCCTTACCTCCTGTTGAACCCTATTGCAAACAATGTGCCACTATCCCTCAAGGGCTTCGTAAACCTTGCCCACAATATCCTCCGAGGGCTTAAGGGTCTTCTTGCCCGGCTCCCACTTAGCAGGACACGCCTCTTCAGGGTGGCTCATCAGATAAACGTTAGCTTTCATCTTCCTGACAAGCTCCTCCGCATTTCTTCCAACATTGTAGTAGTTAATTTCCGAATTGACAAGAACTCCATCGGGATTTATTATGAACGTTCCCCTGAGAGACAT
>JALSTO010000319.1 GCA_026983685.1 Aquificaceae bacterium
TCTTACGTACTCTGGAAGAGGTTAAAATAATAAGTCTATGCGTAAGAGACCTATACTCGTTGTCAACTTCGGCTCCCAGTACGTTCAGCTCATAGCCCGCCGGGTGAGAGAGCTCGGGGTTTACAGCGAGATAGTTCACTGGGACACGCCCCTTGAAGAGCTTCTTGAGAAGGAGCCTTACGGCTTTATATTCTCTGGAGGACCCGCTTCCGTATATACGGAGGACGCTCCCCTTCCACCTCCGGAGATATACGACCTCGGAATACCCATTCTCGGCATATGCTATGGGCTTCAGGTCTTAGCCCATCAGCTCGGAGGAAAGGTTGAGAAGTCCGACCGTCAGGAGTACGGAAGAGCCCGGCTCAGGATAGTAAAGAGGGACGCCGTCTTTGAAGGGATTCCCGATGAGTTTGATGTCTGGATGAGCCATGCGGACAGAGTTTCTCTATTGCCCCCCGGCTTTGAGACCTTGGCGATCTCCGACAACTCTCCCCACGCGGTGATAGCGGATAGGAGCAGGAAGTTCTATGGCTTTCAGTTCCATCCGGAGGTTGTTCACACATCCTACGGGAAGGAGCTTCTGGCTAACTTCATCTATAAGATATGCGGAGCCCAGAGAAACTGGGAAATGGGAGACTTCATATCCGAGAAGATTGAGGAGATAAGGAAGACGGTTGGAAACTCTCACGTGATAGCTGCCCTCTCCGGAGGGGTTGACTCAACGGTTGCCTCGGTCCTCGTCCATAAGGCTGTGGGAGATAGGCTCCACTGCTTCTTCATAGACCACGGGCTTCTGAGGCTCGGTGAGAGGGAGGAGGTTGAATCCTACCTTCGTTCTCTCGGGCTTCCCCTTCAGGTAGTTGATGCGAGCAGGCTGTTTCTCACAAGGCTCAAGGGTGTTGAAGACCCGGAGGAGAAGAGAAGGATCGTAGGAAACACCTTCATAGAGGTGTTTGAGAGGGAGGCTAAGAAGGTTGAGGGAGCTGAGTTCCTGCTCCAAGGAACCCTCTATCCGGACGTTGTTGAGAGCGCAGGAATAAAGGGCTCCGCAAAGATTAAGACCCACCATAACGTAGGGGGACTGCCCGAGAGGATGCACCTTAAACTCTTAGAGCCCTTCAGGGAGCTCTTCAAGGACGAAGTGCGCCAGATAGGGAGGCTCCTGAGAATACCCGAAGAGATACTTGGAAGACATCCCTTCCCTGGTCCGGGGCTCGCCATAAGGATAATAGGAGAGGTAAACGAGGAGGACCTGAACATACTGAGAAGGGCTGATGCCATATTCATTGAAGAACTCAAAAAGCAGGGCTTTTACAACAGGGTGTGGCAGGCTTTCACTGTCCTTTTGCCTATAAGGTCCGTTGGAGTCATGGGGGATGTGAGGACCTACGAAAAGGTCATAGCCCTGAGGGCTGTTGAGAGCACAGATGGTATGACAGCGGACTGGTACAGGTTTCCTCCAGACTTCCTTGACCACGTTATGAGGAGGATAATAAACGAGGTGCGGGGGGTAGGAAGGGTCGTTTACGACATATCCTCCAAACCCCCTTCTACCATTGAGTGGGAATGATCACTTCAGAGGAGGGCATTTGGGTGACCTCGGTCTGTCCTTGAACTTCAGATCCCACTCAAGGGCTTCTTTTACAGCCTCTTTCTTCTCCTCATCCGTCAGCTCGGTCTTGTACTTGAGGACCCATCCCTGAGTGAGTATCCACGGGTCAGATCCTATCTTCTCCCTGTTGAGGTTGTATATTGATGGCCAGTATAGGGAGTTTCCGTATATCCTTGCGGATATGTCCCATAAGGTATCGCACCAGCCCACAGTCACCTCTCCGTACTCTTTCTCGGGGGCTGGAGCTTCCTCCTTAGCTGTCTCAACTACTTGAGGCGGAGCCTCTTCCTTTGCCTTCTCCCTTTCTGTCAGCTTCTGCTTTGCGTTTTCAAGGAGGCGTCTCGCTTCACTGAGAAGTCCCCTTGACTCCTTCAGGTTGTTCTTCGCCTCCTCAATGTTCTTTTTTGGAGCTTCAAGCTCTTTGTCAACCTCCTCAAGGGCGGACTTGGTGGCACAGGACTGGTTAACTATGAAAGCCGCCGATAGACCGACCAAGGGGATAAGAGCGATTATCCCTCTTCTCATTCCATTACCTCCTGATCACTCACCCTGCTCAAGCTTCTTGTTTATCTCCTCAGCCATAGCCTTTACCTCTTGAGCCTCCTTCTTCAGCTCTTCTGTCTCCTTCTTCACCTGCTTGGTTTCCTTCTTCAGAGCCTCAACCTCTTGCCTGAGGGCATCAACCTCAGACTTGGATGCACAGGAAGAACCGAGAAGAGCTATCGCACCTATTCCGAGGACGGGGAGAAAACTTCTAATCTTCTTCATACCATTCCCTCCTGTGTAAGTTCTATCGTTTACTATAATATCATCTTTAATGCCAAAGAGAAGGGACATAAAGAAGATACTGATAATAGGCTCCGGTCCCATAGTCATAGGTCAAGCTGCAGAGTTTGATTACTCCGGAACCCAAGCCTGCAAGGCTTTAAGGCAGGAGGGTTACAGGGTTGTGCTTGTAAACTCAAACCCCGCAACTATAATGACCGACCCGGAGATAGCGGACAGTACCTACGTTGAGCCCCTGACTGTGGAGATCCTTGAGGAGGTGATAAAGATAGAAAGACCCGATGCCCTCCTTCCTACCCTCGGAGGGCAGACAGCCCTCAACCTCTCGGTCAAGCTCTATGAAGAGGGAATACTTGAGCGATACGGTGTTGAGATGATAGGGGCTAACTACTCCGCTATCAAGAAGGGAGAAGACAGGGAGCTCTTCAAGGAGGCCATGTCAAACATCGGGCTGAAAGTTCCTGAGAGCGCTGTAGTCTCCTCCGAGGAAGAAGGCTTAAAGGCTGTGGAGGAGATAGGCTTTCCTGTAATACTGAGACCAGCCTTCACCTTGGGCGGAACGGGAGGCTCTATTGCTTACAACGTTGAAGAGTTCAAGCAAAAGCTCAGTACAGCCCTTCAGACATCACCTATACATCAAGTTCTCATTGACAGGTCCCTTATAGGCTGGAAGGAGTTTGAGTTTGAGGTGATAAGGGACAAGGCGGACAACGTTATAATCGTCTGCTCCATTGAGAACTTTGACCCTATGGGTGTTCATACAGGTGATTCTATAACAGTTGCACCCGCCCAGACACTGACTGACAAGGAGTATCAAATACTCAGGGATGCCTCAATAGCTATCATAAGGGAGATAGGGGTTGATACGGGAGGCTCAAACATCCAGTTTGCGGTAAATCCTGAGAACGGAGACTTCTACGTTATAGAGATGAACCCGAGGGTTTCAAGGTCTTCAGCCTTGGCTTCCAAAGCTACAGGTTTTCCAATAGCTAAGGTAGCCGCAAAGCTGGCGGTGGGCTACACTCTTGATGAGCTCAAGAACGATATAACCAAGTTCACGCCAGCCTCCTTTGAGCCTACCATTGACTACGTTGTGGTCAAGATACCGAGGTTTGACTTTAAGAAGTTTCCCGGGGCGGACACAACCTTAACCACCATGATGAAGTCCGTGGGGGAGGTGATGGCTATCGGGAGGACCTTTAAAGAGTCCCTCCTTAAGGCTATAAGGAGCCTTGAGCTTGACAGATATGGTCTGTCCTTCCCGAGGATGGAGGTCAGCGACCAGGACCTTGTCAGGAACCTCAGAACACCCAATGAGGACAGACTCTGGTACATAGCGGAGGCTTTCAGGAGGGGTTACACTGCGGACGAGGTATATGAGTACACTAAGATAGACCGGTGGTTTCTCTTCAACATCCTGCAGATAGTTCAGCTTGAGGAGAGGCTCAGAAAGGAGGAGCTTACCCCCGAGCTGGTGAAGGAAGCAAAGGGAATGGGTTATTCAGACAACGAGATAGCAAAGCTTACAGGCGTCTCCGAAGATGAGGTCAGGTCTATGAGGTTGAGGGAGGGTATAAGACCTTCCTTCAAGGGAGTTGATACCTGTGCAGGGGAGTTTGTTGCCTACACACCCTACTACTACTCCTCCTACGAGGAGCCTTTTTTCACCCTTGAAGGAAAAGCTGTTCTGGACGAAGATTAGCTTATTAGCATATTTTTAAGCCTTTTTAAGTCATTAAAAATTCTTATCCAGATGGAACAGTCCAAGGGATTTAAATAGTAGTGATACCCAAAGGGAGGTGGAAATATGAAGGGAATACTGCTTGGAGTAGCTCTTCTTGGAGGAGTCTCACTGGCTCAACCTGTCTTCATGGATGGAGAGTGGGCAAAGGCTTTCTGCGAAGTCTGGAACAATACGCCCACTCTGGTTAACGAGCTCGGAAAGAACGGAGCCTGGAACGAGGTCCCTGAGAGGAGACTCTTTCTGTACCGCAGGGACTGTGGTAAGGACAAGATGATCCAGCTGACGATAAAGAACGAAAATGGAAAGGCTACCTGTGTTTACGGAGGACCCAAGAAGGATGAGAGAACGGACAATGACTTTCTCATGTATGCGGACACCAAGAGGTGGCTTGAGATGGGCAGAAAGGAGTACGGACCTATGAGGGCTATGATGTTCGGAAGGCTGAAGTTCAAAGGACCTAAGTGGGTTGCCATGAGGAATATGGGTCCCTTTGAGGCTTTTCTTGACGCAATTGATGAGGTACAATCTGATACAAGCAGATGCCCATAAAGGTTCTTTACAGAGGCAAGGAGATAAAAATACCCGAGAAGAAGCTAAAAGCGAAGGATCTCCTTAAGAAGATGGGGCTTTCGCCCCTCTCTTCCCTTGTTGTTAAAAACGGAGAGGTTATATCCGAGGAGGACTATGTCACCGAGGATGATAACATAAGAGTTATAAATGCGATCTCTGGGGGAGCTTAAGAGTTTAGACTGGCTTCTTCTTCTTCCCCTTCTGGGGATTCAGCTCTTCGGTCTTTTGGGTGTTTACAGCGCTTCCTCAAGTGAGGGTATGCCCATACTCTTTAAGAAACACCTCCTGTACCTGCTTTTCAGCTGGGCTATAATCCTTCTCCTCTCCCGGGAGAAGTTCAGGAACGTCCTTGACCTATCCCTTTACCTTTACCTGTTTAACCTCTTCCTCCTTGTCCTTGTCTTGGTGATGGGTAAGGAGGTTTACGGGGCAAAGAGATGGCTGAACTTCGGCTTTATAAACATTCAGCCCTCGGAGTTCATGAAGCTCTCCCTCCTTCTGCTGTCCGCCTATCTGCTACCCCACATAAGAGGGCTAAAGGACAGAAAGGTACTCCTTCTGCTCTTTGCTCTCTCAATACCCGCAGTGGTTACTCTCAAACAGCCGGACCTCGGAACTACCGCAACCTACTTCGTTCCTCTGATGGTGATGCTCTACGTAAGGGGTGTCAGGTTAAGGTACTTTTTCTTCACAGCCCTTTTATTTCTACTTTCCTCACCTATCCTATGGGGTCTTCTAAAGGAGTATCAGAAGAAGAGGATACTCGCCGTCATTGACCCTTACAGCGATTACCTTGGAAGTGGATACCAGCTCATCCAGTCGGTTATAGCTATAGGCTCGGGAGGATTCACGGGAAAGGGTCTTTTAAAGGGGACCCAATCTCAGCTCCTCTTTCTCCCAGAAGCCCACACCGATTTCGTCTTTTCGGTCATAGGGGAAGAGCTCGGCTTCTTGGGAAGCTCCTTCTTGATACTCTTCATCTTCCTATTCCTGCTCAGGCTTCTGAGCTATCTCAGGCAGACCTTAACCACCTCAGAGACCCTCTTTGTGGCAGGAGCCTTCTCCCTTCTATTCTTCCAGTATGCGGTGAACATACTCATGACTCTCGGTCTCTTCCCCGTTGTGGGAATACCTCTCCCCTTTGTCAGCTTCGGCGGGAGTTCAATGCTTACCTTCAGTCTGATGATCGGACTGCTTATGAGCATATACAGAGAGTTTAAGGGGAGTCTGCCAACCCTTCCGAGAGAAGTAAATTATGAGTGATGGTTAAGGCTGTTTATATCCACATACCTTTTTGCTCCTACAAGTGTTCTTACTGCGACTTTACCTCCCTTGTTGACTCTCCCATCCCTCCGTCGGACTATCTTAACCTCCTTCTGAAGGAAGCAAGGCTCTACAGGAATGTGGAGAGCTCTATAAGGACGATCTACATGGGTGGTGGGACGCCAACACTCCTCAAACCCGAGGAGATAGGTAGGCTTCTGGAAGGACTTTCCTCCATCTTTGAGCTCTCTTCCCTTGAGGAGGTTAGCGTTGAGTGCAATCCCGAAACCTACCGCTACGCTGAGTTCAAAAGGCTCACGAGCTATGGGGTGAACCGCCTTAGCATAGGTGCCCAGAGCTTCACTCTGAAGGGTCTCTCAGCCTTGGGAAGGAGGCACACCCCCGAGGATACGTTGAAAGCTTTCTCAGAGGCAAGGGATGCGGGCTTTGAAAGCATAAACCTTGACCTCATCTACGGCTATCCGGGACAGAGACCCGAAGATGTTGAGTCTGAGCTTGAGGTTATAGAGCGTTTGAGACCTGAGCATATCTCCGCCTACCTGCTCACACCTTACGAGGGGACTCCCATGGGTCTCGCTATCCTTTCCGGCAGGTTGAAACAGCCTCGGGAGGAGGAGCTTGCGGAGATTTATGATAGGCTCTGGAAGGGGCTCAGGGCTCTCGGGTATGAGAGGTATGAGATATCCAACTGGAGCCTGCCGGGTAAGGAGTGTAGGCACAACCTCGTTTACTGGAAGGGGGAGGAGTTCCTCGGTCTTGGTCTATCAGCTTGGGGCTACTTCGGGAGGGTTCGTTACGGAAACACTAAGGTGCTAAAATCATACGGCGAAGCGGTCCTGTCAAATAAAAGACCTGTTGCTAAGGAAGTCAGGCTCAGTGGAAGGGATGTCTTTGAGGAGGACCTGATGCTCAGGCTTCGCCTCAAGTGGGGGCTTGAGCTTTCGGAGAGACACCTTATACCTGAG
>JALSTO010000320.1 GCA_026983685.1 Aquificaceae bacterium
CCCTCCATCTCTCTTTAGTATCATATAAAAGCGTAGAAGATTTTAAGCTCTGGAGGAAAGTATGAAGCTTCAAACCGCTGTTAGCTGTGCTTCGGATATAGATGACGTGAGGAAGTTCCTCAAGGAGAACTATCCCGAAAGATATGCCCTCATAGAGAACTGGGAAGAGCTCACCCCAAAGCTTTCCTTAAAGAGGGTGGATAGTGAAAGATGTATCCTCTATCTGGAGGTCTCCCCTGAGGAGTTTGAGAAGGTGATGAACATATTTCCGACAAAAGAGGAAGCTCTGGGAGCCTTTCTGACAACTGCAATTGAGTCTGGCTGGGAGGTGGTGCCTACGGGTTACGTTGTCTATCATGCGGAGTTTCAGGGAGACAAGCTCATAGCAGGGATAAAGACACAGGAAGGAACTTCCAAGCACGATCAGCTTCACCTTGAGGAGATGATCCAGAAGATGGCGAGGTATCCGCGTGTTGTGGTTTACTCAAGCGAGGTGCTCACCTACATAAAGGACCTCTATCCAGAGGTTGACAGCAAGGCATACGTCATATCAAGGGAGATAGCCAAGAAGGTGGGAAGGGCTCCTGACCTTGAGGACCTTGCAAAGCTCTACGGCAAAGATATCTCAAGCCTTGAGGGTAAGCTTGAGCTGATAGAAGAGCTCCTCAGGTCTCCCGTGAGACTGCCCGAAGGAGAGGTTTCTCTTAAGCCTTACCACTATCCCTTGGAGCTATGAGAAGGCTTATACTCTTGGTCATTACTTTCTGTGCCCTTGCATCTGGGAGCGAGGAGCTTCACCTTGAGCTCGGTATAAAGAAGAAAAAGAAAACTCTCGTTGAGATAAGAGAGTTCAGAAGACATCTTTCAGAGCTCCTGAAGGAGGATTACGTTGAGGTCGCACCGGGGATAAAAGTCAAAAAAGGATGCAGGGTAGAGAGGGGAACAGCCTCCTGGTACGGAGGAAGGTTCCACGGAAGGAGGACAGCCAACGGGGAGATATACGACCTCTTCAAGTTCACCGCAGCCTCAAGAACCCTTCCTCTGGGCACCTACGTTCTCGTCAGGAACGAGGAGAACGGGAGGGTTGTGACGGTGAGGATAAACGATAGAGGACCCTACGTGGACGGGAGGATAATAGACCTCTCTCAGGCAGCAGCCTACAAGCTCGGTATGATGCTGGACGGAGTGGCTCTCGTTCAGGTTATTCCCCTCAGGTGTCTGGCTCCCGAGTCCCTTTCCAAGTATTACGACAGCATAATCCTTGATATGGCAAACACCTACTGACTCGCGCTCATAAACCTGAAGCTGAGGTTGTTTATCCTGCTGAGGTTCCCGAGGATCAGGTCTTCTAAGTAAGGGTTGAAAGAAACTATAACGACGTCTTTACCGAATCCCGTGCTCTCAAGGGTATCCCTTGCGGAGTTCAAAAACTCCTTCAGGACATCGTCCATCTCTATCTCAAAGGGAGCACCGAGGAAGTGGTGACTCATACCAAGGTAGCTCCCGGGCTTCATCCTGACCATAAGCCTTACGGGATTAAGAGCCTCTATAAGCTTCTGGGTCTCGTAGGCAAACTGAAGACCGAACATGAGCATAGCGTCCGTAACAATGTACTTTGAGGATAGGGAGACAAACTGTCTGAATCCGCTCTCTTTGAAGTCAAGCTTGAGGTTGTCCCTGCTGGTCTCAACCCAGTGAGGGTGGGGCTTTGTCAGGAGCCAGAATATTCTTTCGGGAGAGAAGCTCTCACCATCCATCTCCCCCCACATCATTATCAGGTCCGCCATAGAATAAATATAGGAGATTGGAGCGTGCTGGCTTTAATCTTAGCATTAGCACTTTTACTGCTCAGCTGTGGAGGGGTAAGCAAGAGCACGAACTACAACCCTACAGGAATTGATTACAAGATCGGTAGCGTAAAGACGAGAAACACAGAGCTGAAATTCCTAACAGCCACGAAAAAGAATGAGAGTCTAAAGGGCATACTCCTTTTGTTCCCTGGTGGTAGCGGTGTATGCCACTTCGGAACGAGGTCAGAGATGCAGTCCTGTGGAAAGACAGAGAGTAACACGGTCTCTCTGAACGGGGAGATATGGGTAAGCTACAACTTTCTCGCAAGAAATGTCGGCAGGTTTGCGGAGAGGGGCTATCTCGTTGTTCTCCCCGATATGCCCGAAGATGTTAAGTCCAGGTTCAACGGATTTAACAACAAAACGGTCGCAAGTGCCTACAGAGTCGGCGGAGACTGGGATGGAGATGGCTCAGAGGAGAGCAACGACATCATTGAAGATATGGGGGCTATCTTGGGATCATTGAGTAACTCAAGCTACAACTTATATCTCATAGGAACGAGCAGGGGGTCTCTTGCGGTCGCCTATCTTTCTGGCAATCTGACTGGGGTGAGCGGTGTTGTTCTCACAGCGTCGGTAGTCTCCGATAGCTTCAGCTACTGTCCCTCAGGTAGCGACTTTATAACATGCACCAGCATTAACTCATATAAGAGCAGGCTCCTGATGGTTCACCACAGAGATGACGGGTGCCTGGTCTCCCCTTATACTGAGGCTAAAAATACCTTCAACTCCTTAGCAAGTTCTGACAAGACATTTGTAACCGTGAGAGGTGGCAGTGAGGTCTCTTCAAATCCCTGTAAGGGAAAGACCTATCACGGCTTCTACGGAAAGGACAAGGAAGTTGTAAACGCAATTCTTGACTGGATAGAAGGAAAGGCGGTGCCCTCGGATATATAATATCTCTTCCATGAGCAAGTTCTACGTAACGACACCCATATACTACGTCAACGACGTTCCTCACATAGGACATGCCTATACGACAATAGCCGCGGACACATTGGCTCGCTTTTACAGGTTGAGAGGTTACGATGTCTTCTTTCTAACGGGAACCGACGAGCACGGGCTCAAGATTCAGAAGTCCGCGGAAGAGAAGGGAACAACCCCAAAGGAGCTGGCGGACAAGAACTCAGAGAACTTCAAAAAGCTATGGGAGTTCCTTGGCATAGAGTACACAAAGTTTATAAGAACAACAGACCCCCAGCATATTGAGTTTGTCAAGGAGATATTCACAAAGAGCTACGAGAGGGGAGACATATACCTTGGAGAGTACGAGGGTTGGTACTGCGTTGGGTGTGAGGAGTTCAAGACGGAGGCGGAGCTTGCGGAGGGTAACACCTGCCCTATACACCTCAAGCCCTGCGAGTATATAAGGGAGCCTTCTTATTTCTTCAGGCTCAGTGCCTATCAGGAGAAGCTTCTCTCCCTGTACGAGGAGCGTCCAGAGTTCATAAAGCCCTATTACAGAAGAAATGAAATAATCTCCTTTGTAAAACAGGGATTAAAAGACCTATCGGTGACAAGACCCAGAAGCAGGGTCAAGTGGGGCATAGAGGTCCCCTTTGACCCAAGCCACACCATATACGTGTGGTTTGACGCCCTCTTCAACTACCTCTCCGCCTTGGGAGATAAGATTGACGTTTACTGGCCCGCAGACCTTCATATAGTGGGGAAGGATATACTGCGCTTTCATACCGTTTACTGGCCCGCCTTCTTAATGTCTGTTGGTTATGAGATACCCAAAACGGTCTTTGCCCACGGCTGGTGGACTGTTGAAGGTAAGAAGATGTCCAAGTCCCTCGGGAACGTCATAGACCCTTACGATGTGGTAAAGGAGTACGGGCTTGATGAGGTCAGGTACTTCTTGCTGAGGGAGGTGCCCTTCGGTCAGGATGGGGACTTTTCAAGAGAAGTTATACTGAACAGGATAAACGGGGAGCTCGCCAACGAGATAGGGAATCTATTCAGCAGGGTGTCCGCTATGAGCCTGAAGTACCTGAAGGGTGAGGTAAGCGGTAAGGGAGACCCGGCATACCTGAAGGTTGCTCAGGAAGTCCTGTCATCCCATGAGTCCCTCATGCGGGAGGCAAACTTCTACAGAGCCCTTGAGGAGGTCCTCAGGCTGAGCTCCTTCCTCAACAAGTATGTGGATGAGAAAGCTCCCTGGGAACTTGCCAAGAGAGGTGACGAGAGACTTAAAGATGTTCTCTACACCCTCGTAGATGGGCTCTTCCTCCTGAGCCACATGCTCTTACCCTTCATGCCGGGTAAGATGAAGATAGCCCTTGATATGCTCGGTGTTGAGGAGCTTCCAAAAAAAATTGCTCCCCAGAGTTTCAGCTCTTACCGCCTGAGAGAAAGGAAAATACTCTTTCCCAGAAGGGACGCTTGACCTTCTTCCTCAGCACGATCAAGAGAACCGTTCCCTCAAGCTCGTAGGTCCTCATGTGTATATACTTCGCCCTCTCAGAGGGAATGTTGAGTGAAAAATACCCGTAAAATAGTCCCATGTCCAGAAGAGTTCCTCGTGGATGGAGAGGTCTCTCCTACCTCCTCGTTCTGCTTGTTCTCTACATCTTCTATCAGCTCGCAGGGGAGCAGTTCAGAGAGCTCGGTGGTTCTTCTTCACAAGTTAGTACAGAGAGAGTCCCCTGCAGAGTTATAAAGGTCTATGATGGGGACACCTTCAAGTGCAGGCTTGAATCGGGAGAGGAAGTAAAGGTGAGGCTGATAGGAGTTGATACTCCAGAGAGCAGGAGGAACAGAAAAGCTTACAGAGATGCGGAAAGAAGTGGAAAATCCGTTGAAGAGATAGTTCGTCTCGGTAGGAAGGCTTCCGCCTTTACAAAGAAGCTCATACCTCCCGGAACCGTTGTCTATCTTGAAACGGACGTTCAGCTCCACGATAGATATGGAAGGCTCTTAGCTTACGTCTATCTGCCGGACGGGAGGATGCTCAACGAAGTCCTCGTTGAGGAAGGCTACGCAACCGCCTACACTGTTCCTCCGAACGTAAAGTATGCGGAGAGGTTTGTCCAGCTCCAGAGGGAGGCTATGAAGAAAAGGAAGGGTCTCTGGAAGGAGGGTATGTGATGCCTCTCTTCCCCGCCTTTATTGACCTGTCTCGGAAGAACGTTCTCGTTGTGGGTGGAGGAAAGGTTGCAACCAGAAAGGTTCAGAGCCTCCTCAAGTTTACCAGAAGGATAACCGTGGTTGCACCTAAGGTAACGAGGGAGATGAAGAGGATCGTGAAGGAGAACGGGCTCAGGCTGAAGAGGAGGAGATTCCTCAGGTCAGACCTCAAGGATAAGTTCATGGTCGTTGTTGCGGTTGATGATCTTGCACTCCAGAAGGAGATCTACCAGCTTTGTGAGAAGAAAGGGATACTCTGCAACTCCGTTGACTCTCCCGAGCTCTGCAACTTCATCTTCCCGTCCCTCATAGTCAAGGGAGACCTGGTTGTAGGTATAAGCACCTCAGGCAAGGTCCCAGCCCTTTCAAAGAGGGTAAGGGAGCTCATTGAGAGCTGTCTTCCCGAAGACATTGATAGGCTCCTTGAGCTCCTTGAGAGGGAGCGCTCCTCTCTGGACAGGGGAGAGGAAAGGCAGAGGAGAATAAAGGAGCTGGTTGAGAAGCTCCTTCCTATAGACTAAATTCAAGCTATGGGTCTCAGCCTTCTGACCTGTAAGTGGGCTCTCCAGATAGTTCTTCACCTCTTAGACTCTCCAAAAAGACCTTCGGAGCTGAAGAAACTCATAGAGGGCATTGAGGAGAGAGTTCTCTTTGACAGGCTCAAGAGGCTATACTCCGCAGGCTTAATAGGAAAGAGGGAGAGCTATAGCTATCCCAAGGAGACCTTCTACTACCTCAAAGAACCGGAAAAGGTCAGGGCTGTGGGTGATTGGGTGAGCGGTCTTGACCTGCCCCTTCAGGATATGGTTCCATCCCTTGTAATCTTCAGACCTGAAGAGAACACCGGCAACCGTTAGAGAGAATCCAGCCACCATACTCAGAAGAACCTTTCCCCTCATGACTCACCTCCTTGATCGGAAATTTCTTAAGTTATTGATAGATGTCAATTTCTGAAATTCGGTCTATACACTTTCCCCCTTTTCAGGTATCATCATCACTATGAACCACAAACCCGTAATAGAGCTCTCCAAGGTCAACGAGGTGAAAAAAATCCTGCGAAGGGCAAGGCTGAACACCGTTTGTGAGGAGTCAAGGTGCCCCAACATATCGGAATGCTTCGGGAACAGGACAGCCACCTTCATGATTCTCGGAGACAGGTGCACAAGGGGATGCACCTTCTGTAACGTAAAGAGAAAGTTTCCTCTTCCCCCTGATGAGGATGAGCCTCTCAGACTCCTGGAGGCGGTCAAAGCCCTCGGTTTGAAGTACGTAGTTATAACCTCGGTAACGAGGGACGATCTGCCCGATGGCGGTGCAGGGCAGTTCGCCAGGTGTGTAAGACTCCTGAAGGAAAAAATTTCCGGGATAAAGGTTGAGGTGCTCATTCCCGATTTCAGAGGAGATGAAAGGAGCCTCCGTCTCGTCCTTGAGGCGCATCCAGATGTTCTCAACCACAATGTGGAGACGGTTCCCCGCCTTTACCCGAGGGTAAGGATTGGCTCAAAGTACGAGAGGAGTCTGAAAGTTCTTGAGATGAGCAAGAGGATAGCACCCCACATCCCTACGAAGTCAGCCCTGATTTTGGGCTTTGGTGAGAGTATGGAGGAGGTCGTAGAAGTTATGAAGGACCTGCGGTCGGTGGGATGTGACTTCCTCACCGTCGGGCAGTACTACGCTCCTTCCCTAAAGCACCACCCCGTTGTGAAGTACTACACATCTGAGGAGTTTAAAAAGATAGAGAGAATAGCCTACGAGCTGGGCTTCAAGTTCGTTGCCAGCGGTCCCAACGTTAGAAGCTCATACAGAGCCTTTGAGGGCTGGCTCCTTTCTCAGAGCTCCTGAAGGGAATATACCTTCAGTCCCTCTCCTCTTTCCTTCAGCCTT
>JALSTO010000321.1 GCA_026983685.1 Aquificaceae bacterium
TCGTGAGCTCCTCCGGGTCTGCGAACACCGCAACCGCAACCCTGTACAGAGGTAGAGACTTGCCGTTTGAATAGACGCCAACAACAGAACCATCCTCGGAAAGGACATATACATCTATCAAATCACCCTTGGCGTATCCGTTCTGTTCAATTGTAACTACAAAATCGGAGGCGTACTGATTGACGTAGGGGTTTTTGATAACGTCTTCTGGCGTGCTGTCGCCGTCTAAATCTGGTATATCTGTGGTTGATTCCGTTGTAAGTTCCTCACCCAGCAGGAATACCATCTGACTCGGATCGGTGAGACCGAGTCTGTCAACCATTCCGCCGAGAGTTCCTCCGGAGGACGTATTCAGACCACCTGGAGGCGGGTTGGTACTGTCAAATAGATTGAAGTAGTAGTATCGCTTATTTCCTATGGTAGCCGATATGATCTTGTCATTTGAGAAATTTATAAGATTGCCATTATTATCAAAACCTAAACGGACAAAGTTGTACCCCCCATCGGCTCCATCTCCGTATGCGTTAGCTATCAAGTCTTCAGCTGTTCCATCTCCATCGTAGTCCGATAAAACAAACATCCTCCACGTATTTGTGCCGGTCTTTTTGAAGTATATGTCCGCCTGGTAAGGATTTCCTAAGGAGTCATATATTGTTATCGTGTACTTGTAGTTGTATGAGTTTGGGTCATCAGGGTTAAAGGTGGTCGTTGAAGGTAGATTGGCATCCGCGTTTAGGTTCGTTGGGTTCAGGAAGGATATAACATCTGTCTGCCTCGGTGGAAGCTGTTGTTCAACGTGTATGTTCTCAAGACCTGTTCCTACCACCTCCCCCTTTTCGTTCAATTTAAAGCCCTGAAGGTAGAAACCTCCGGGGGTTACCATGTACCCATCCCTGCTCAGCCTGAACTGACCATCCCTTGTGTAGTAGTTCGCCCCCGTTATAGGGTCTTTGAGTATAAACAGCCCTCTTCCCTGTATAGCTAAGTCTGTGTTTATCCCAGTCTGCTTGAAGTTGCCTATGGTCCAGAACTTCTGGGTGCTGTCAACTATCACGCCTGCTCCATAGGTGGTTGACTTTAGAGTGCCTGTAACAACGTTAAGTCCAATGGTGACGGAGGATATAACGTCCTGAAATATCGGTCTCTGTGCCTTGAAGCCAACTGTGTTTACGTTGGAAAGGTTATCGGAGGTAACGTCAATCCAGAACCTTGAGGCGTCCAGCCCTGTAACTGCGTTGAAGAAGCTCCTAAGCATCTCTTACACCCCCGTATATATGATTTGAGAAGAGGAAACCTGCTTTCCCGAAAGCAGGTCAAGCATAAGCTCTCCGTTTATAACTCCGGCGGACTTTACGCTGTCCTTAAAGCCCAGCTGCCATCCCTGAACTTCGTAGTCTCCTTTGAATACCTTGACCGTGAACTGACCCTTGGGGAGGTCACTTATGTCAATGGGGTTGAGCCCTCTCTCAAGGTCCATGTTTATCTCCTTTATAACCTCGTCCCCATCGTATATCTTTACCGTTACATCACTGACCCTTTCGCCGGAAAGTATCACATACTCACCTCCCCCAATCGTATCAAGGGTGTCGGTTGAAAAGACGAACTCCTTTCCTATCAGGCTTATGGTCTGCATAAAGGTGATCTGATTCATCCATGCCTTGAAAACTTCCATAAAGCCCTTCATATCGTTGTAAAACCTGACCTGATTGAGCCTCACGACATCTTCCAGAGACTTGGATAGGTCCTGCTGTTTGAAGGGGTCCTGATACTTCAGGGTTTCAAGGTATATCTTCATAAAGTCTGTCGGGGACATGTTGTCAAAGGACTGAACGTAATCTGGACCTACAATCTTAGGCTCTGGAGGCTTTACGTCGTACCTTCCATCAATCATCCCTTCTCCCCCTGCTTCCTCTTCAGCTCTTGGGCGAGAACCTCACCGAAGCTCTTGGGTTCGGTCTTCTTGCCCTTCTGTGAGAGAGCTCCCTTAAGGTCGTATATCCTCCTTTCCTTCTTGAGGACGACTTCCTTGTCCTTTACCTCAACCTTCAGTATGTCACCCTCTTTTACTCCCAGCTTCTTCCTTACGTCGCTTGGCAGAGCTATCAAGCCTCTCGCCATAACCTTGACTATCTCATCCATGGCTATGTATAAATATCGGCAGGTGTCAGATTTTTTCAAGTGTCATTTTCTAAAAAATGTATTGACATTTTCTGAGTATTGACAAAATTCATTATCATGAAGCTTCTGGATACAGCGGTCCTCTTGGAGTTCTTCTCAGGCTCGGAGGAAGAAGTTGATAAGATTGACAGGCTCTTCAGGGAGATGGAGAAGCAGAAGGAGAAGCTACTCGTAACGGAGGAGGTAGTTGTTGAGCTCGTTTACTACCTTGAACAGGTTTACGGCTGGGAGAAGGAGGTGGTTTCAGACGTAGTGGGCACTGTGCTTATGGACAGGCTCTTCAGCGTGGAGGACAGGGATGTTATACAGACAGCGGTTAAGATATACTCTTCAAGCAAGCTCAGCTTCATGGATGCTCTCAAGTCCGCCAAGGCTAAGAAGAGGAAGGTCAAAGAGGTTCTGTCCTTCAACAGGAAGTTTGAGAAGGCGGGCTTTAAGCTGATTCGCCCTTGAGGGCAGTGTAAAGCTCCCTGAGATCCCTGAGGCTTTCTTCAAAGGAAACACCGTCCCGGAAATCTTGCTTGAAGAAGCTGTCTATAGCTTCCTTATGTTCAAGCACCTTATCAACAGCCGGATTTGAACCAAACTTGTAAAGCCCAAGGTTCACGAGGTCCTCCATAGCTTCGTAGGAGCTCAGAAGTTCCTTTACATACATAGCCATGCTCAGATGCTCCTCGCTCACGAGCTTGGGCATGAGCCTTGACAGGCTCTTGACGGGGTCAACTGCCGGGAACAAACCTGCGTTAGCCCTCTTCCTTGAAAGGACTATATGCCCGTCAAAAACGCCCACGAGGGCGTCCGCTACGGGGTCAAGGGTTATATCATCTCCCTCCACAAGGACGCTGAATATGCCCGTTATGCTCCCTTTTCGGAAATTCCCACAGCTCTCAACTATGTTGGTCATCATGTGGAAGACGGAAGGGGTGTACCCCTTAAGTGTCGGAGGTTCCCCCGCTGCGAGACCTATCTCCCTTTGAGCCATGGCGAACCTCGTTATGGAGTCCATCACGAGAAGGACGTCAAGTCCTTGAGAGGCGAAATGCCTGGCATGAACTATGGCGCTGAGGGCACCCTTCACCTTGACTATGGGTGGCTCATCCGCTGTTGACACGACCACAACGCTCTTCTTAAGTCCTTCTCCAAGGACATCCTCAACGAACTCCCTTACCTCCCTTCCCCTCTCACCTATGAGGGCAAGGATCACAACGTCCGCATTGCTGAAGTTGGTTATCATACCAAGGAGCGTGCTCTTCCCTACACCCGCTCCCGCAAATATGCCTACCTTCTGTCCTTTCCCGAGGGTGAACATACCGTTTATAGACCTGACTCCCGTATCAAATACCTCCTCTATCCTTTCCCTCTCAAGGGGGTTCACGCTGGTGAGCTCTATGGGAGCCTTCTCGGTTGTATATAGAGGTTTTCCGCTCAGAGGTTTTCCGAAGGGATTTACAACCTTCCCTAAAAGAGCCCTTCCCGTTTTGGTAAAGACGTGCTCACTCCTTATCAGCACCCTATCCCCGGGCTTTATGCCCGAGAGGGTCCCGTAGGGCATTACTATGCATCTATCCTCGTTGAAGCCTATGACCTCACCGTATATGCTCCTTCCCGTTGAAGGGTATATCTCAACAAGGTCACCGGTGGCGCTTCCCGGGTTGTAAGCCTCAAGGTATATACCGCTTACCTTGACTACCTTCCCGTAAACCTTAACTCCCCTCATCTTCGTTTTTTAGCACCTCTTGAACTATCTCCTCAACGATCTCGGGATGCTTCCTCTCTATAACAAACTTTGGCGTTTCAACCCTGACCTCTCCCACTTCAAGACTCTCGTCCTTAATAACCTCAATCTCTATCTTGTCCTTCAGCTTTTCCTTTACGCTCGCCACGAACTCAAAGGCTCTCTCCATGTCCTTGGGATTAAGGAAGAGCTTCACCTCGCCCTTGAGCTCAAAGCTCCTCTCAAAGACCTCTTCAAGTAGCCTCGTTATAAGCTCCTCCTTGGGAACAGCATCTGTGAGGAGGAACTCCTTGACCACCTCCTTTGAAAAGTTTATGAATTCTCCCTTCAGCTCCTCCTTAGCCTTCTTGAGTCCTTCCTCCACCTCCGAGAGGAGCTTCTGGGCAAGCACCTTCTTGAGCTTTGCATCAAGTAGCTCAGACAGGAGACTCTGGATCTTTGCCTCCTTCTCCTCAAGCTCTTTTTTGAGAGACTCAACCTCAGAGCTCAGGCTTGCCCTCCTTTCCCTTTCCGCTCTTAGCTCTCTTTCTAAGAGATCCAGCCTTTCTTCCAGGAGCCTTTTTTCTTCCAGAAGCTTCTGAGTCTCACCCCGAAAGTCTCCTTCCTGAGAGGGCTCAATGCGGAATATGGGACGAAAGTCCTTAGACATACGCCTCTTCTCCACCGAGCTCTATCTTCCCTTCGTCTATGAGCTTTCTTATGACAGCTACAACCTGCTTCTGAGCTTTCTCAACCTCGCTCTTCTTGACAGGTCCGAGAGCCTCCATATCCTCCTGCATTATCTTCGCAGCACGCTTGGACATGTTGGAGAAGAACTTCTCCTTTATATCGTCGGGAGCCCCCTTAAGGGCAACTATAAGCGTGTTCTTATCAACAGCCTTCAGGACCTCTATTATAGCTCTGTTGTCCAGCTTCCTTATGTCCTCAAAGGTGAACATCTTCTCCCTTATTCTCTCTTCAAGGGTTGGGTCCTCCTCACCTATCTTCCTGAGGAGGTTCTCCGCGCTTTCCTTGTCAAGCATGTTCATCAACTCCGCCGCTATGGCGACCCCTTCCTGCTTCTTCAGACCCCCTGACAGACCGAGGCTCTTTATCTCTTCCGTAACCGTCTGAATGAGCTCCCTGAGAAACTGGGGGGAGACGTTTTCAAGGGTGGCTATCCTCTTGACGACCTCAAATCTGAGACCCTCAGGTAGCCACTGGAGTATATCCGCAGCTTTTTTCGGGCTAAGCTGGGATAGAAGTACTGCTATCGTCTGGGGATGTTCGTTTTTTATAAGACCTACAAGCACCCTCGTGTCTATCTTCTCAAGCTGTTCAAGACCTTCAGCTACTCCCGCAGAACCCAGCAGGCTCTTTATCCTCTCATAGACCTCCGGTGGAAGAATGGTTCTGAGCTGTTCAAGGAGGTTTTCCAGGTTTGAATACTGAGTTGCAACGTAGTTGTAATCCTCAAGGAACTCCCTGACCGCCCCTTCTATATCTGAGGGTGAGAGCTCCTTTAGCCTCGCTGCAGTCAGAAATACCTTCTGTATCTCTTCCTCTGTGAGCTCCTTGAGTATGTTGGCAGACACTTCTGGAGGCAAGGACATAAGAAGTACCGCCGCCTTCTCCACCTTGGTGAGCTCTCTACCTGTCGCCTCCGCCATAACTACTGAATATTAAAAACCTAAAAAGCCAAAGTCTTCGTCCTTCTTTTGAATATAGCCCTTCTGGATGAGTTTTCCTTCAATTACTCTTATCCACTTTTCGGGCATGCATCCCTTGGGACAGTACAGATTGCAACTGCTGCAGTGGATGCAATTTTCAACCCTGAAGTGTGTGAGTTCTTTAAGCCTCTCCTCATCCAGCCCATCCCTTGGGTCAACGAGAACCCTGTAGAGCTTTGTGAAGAGGGAGGGTCCTCCGAACTCTCTTCCCTCAAGCAGGGGAGGACATACGTTGTTGCATATACCGCACAGAATACAGTCCCATGCCTTCTCTGTCTTCTTCAGGTCTGAAGGAGTTAGCTTTACGTTCTCCTCCCTTGGATTAAACCACACCTTAGCTCTCTTCAGACCAAGGTAGAGCTCTTCGTGGGAGACCACCAGGTCTCTTATGGGCTGACTTCCGTCAACGGGTTCAAGGGTGAGCTCCTCTCCCTCAACCCTTGTGTTGCAGGCGAGCCTGTGCTCCCCGTTGACCTTTACCGCACAGGTACCGCATATGCTTGCTCTGCACATAGCCCTGAAGGATAACGTGGGGTCAATCTCCTCCTTTATCTTCGTCAGTATCTCAAGGACGGTTGGCTTCCCCTCTATCTTTAGGTCGTAGTCTTGGGTTGTGAACCTGCCTTCTAAGTATCGCTTTATCCTTACCCTCATGAGGATAAAAGATAATCACTTGAGAAGCGAGCTGGTAAGGAATTTCCTGAGCTCTTTCTCAGGAGAGGCGAAAAATACCTTAACGTTGTAGTCCAGCCTGTAGAGGGTCTCAAGCATCTTCTCCAGCCTCTCGGAAGACATCTTCTCAAGGTATCCCTTGAACTTCAGTCTTGAGAAGCTGTGTTTTATCCCGAGCGTGTCCAAAGCCCTTTCAAGGACCTCCCCTTTTGATATAAGCTCCTTTAAGGCGAAAAGCTTGGTTATGTAGCCAGAGAGCATTCCTATCGTCTGGAGGGCTGGAACGCCCTTCCTCTCAAGATCCTCAACCACGCGAAGCGTTCCTTCCAAGTCCCCTTCAAAGAATCTGTCCACGAGGTCAAAGAGACTGTAATCACCCCACGGAGCGCAGACCTTTCTCACGTCCTCAGCGGTTACCTTCCTGCCCTCTGAGTACAGGATGAGCTTCTCGGTCTCCTGCCTGAGGACCATGAGGTCTCCCTGACACATGCCCACGAGCAGGTCAAGAGCCTC
>JALSTO010000322.1 GCA_026983685.1 Aquificaceae bacterium
GTCTCTACCTTGCCCCCTCGTGTCTCAAGGTTGAACCTGTCCTCCTTCCTGCGTATCCTCAGAACAACACTCTCCTTCTTGACCTCTAAGTTCTGGGCGAGCTTCTCTATCAGGCTCTTAAGCCCGCCTTCAAAGGATATGAGGCTTCCCTTGGGTCCGAGGGATCTCTTCTTGAGCGCTCCCTTAAGGAGAGAACCGAACTCCTGCTCAAGTTGATACACCCTGCGGGTGGCGTACTTTACAGAGAGGCTTTCGGGGTCTCCCGCATACACACCCGAGATAAAGGGAGCAACCACATAGTCCAAGAACTCCTCTCCCAGTCTCCTGCGGACGAAGTCCGCAACGCTCTCCTCGTTCTTTATGGGCTTCGGTGCCCAGGGTTCTTTAAGAACTTTCAGCTTTGCTGAGAAAGATAGGAGGGGTGAGAAGAAAAAGGATATGGGACTCAAAGGCAGGGGAACGAGCCTTCCCTTCTTGTATATGAACCTGTTTTTTGAGGAGGGGTTCGCCCTTAAGGGTTCTATGCCCACCTCTTTGAAGAACTCCATAACCTCCTCGTCCGCGAGGACTGTCTGGGGTCCCAGCTCAAAGGTGTAGCCACCCTCGGAGAGGGTCTTTATGTTACCTCCCAGCTCGTCGTCCTTTTCGTAGACAACAACGTCATAGCCCAGTTTTTTCAGTCTGAAGGCGGTTGATAGCCCGGATATACCCGAGCCTATGACCACAACATCTCTCATGGAAGGCTATTCTAACCCACCCCGAAGGGGTCCTTTTATGCTCTAAGACAGCTCAGGACTTGAAGGGAACCCCCTTTGTGGGAGAGGAGGGGACAGCGTAGCTTCTCTTGGGCATCCTTCCCGCAAGGTAGGAGAGCCTTCCCGCTATAGTCGCATGCTTCATGGCAACAGCCATCTTTATGGGGTCCTTTGCCTCCGCAAGGGCTGTGTTGGTGAGTATCCCGTCAACCCCCAGCTCCATCACGGGAGGTATGTCCGCTGCGCTCCCTATTCCCGCATCAACTATGACGGGAACCGAGACTGCTTCCTTTATGAACATTATGTTGTAGGGGTTCTGGAGTCCCAAGCCCGAGCCTATGGGCGCGGCGAGAGGCATCACCGCAGCACAGCCTACGTCCTCAAACTTCTTGGCAAAGACCGGGTCGTCAAAGATGTAGGGAAGGACTACAAAACCTTCCTTCACAAGGACCTTCGCGGCTTCGTAGGTCTGCTCCATGTCGGGCAGGAGGGTCTTCTGGTCTCCTATGACCTCAAGCTTTATCCAGTTTATCCCCGTCGCCTCCCTTGCGAGCATGGCTGTCTTTATCGCCTCCTGTGCTGTGTAACATCCTGCTGTGTTGGGCAGTATCAGATACTTTTTAGGGTCTATGTAGTCAAGGAGGTTCTCCTTTGTGGGGTCTGTTATGTTCACACGCCTTACCGCAACGGTTATTATCTCAGCCCCCGACGCTTCAAGGACTTCCTTGTTCTCCTGAAAGCTCTTGAACTTGCCCGAGCCTATTATGAGCCTTGAGCGAAAGCGCCTGCCCGCAATCTCAAAGGGGTCTTCCTGAAGGAGCTTTTCGTAGTCTGTCATCTGCTCACCTCCATATCTTAGAGAAATCTAATTTAGCCCTGCACCTTTCCAGGTCAAAGGTAAACTCTCCCTCCCTTCTGAACCTCGCAAGCTCTCTGTATTTACCACCCTCAAGCCCATATATCTCCACCTCCTCGGTGTCGGGGTCAATCAGGACGTAGTAGCTCACTCCTTCCCTCTCGTATATCTCGTATTTGGTGAGCCTGTCCTTCTCCCTCGTTGAGGGTGAGATAATCTCAAAGACTACCTTCGGTGGAAAGTAGAGCCTCTTCTTAGAGAAGAGTTCTTCCTCAAGGTTCTCGGAGCAAACTATGAGGTTGTCTGGTTCAAGAACCGTGTCCTCCGAAATCTGCCAGTCAATTGATATGAGAGATACACATTTTTCGCACTCCTCAAGCTCTTCTTCAAGCAGAGAGCCTATAAGCAGGCTTATCCTCTGATGTTTGGGTGTGGGCATGGGAGACATTGCATAGGGTATTCCCTCTATAAGCTCCCATCTGCCTTCCCACTGTTCCCAGTCCTCAGCGCTGTAGCGGGGTAGTAAGCGAACCTTCAATCAACCGCCTCCGACCAGCTGGACTATCTCAACCCTGTCGCCCTCCTTAACCTTCCTCGTCTGGTACTCGGACTTGGGAACTATCTCCTCGTTTATAGCAACCGCAAGGCCTACCTCCCTGAACTTGACCTCCATAGCCTGAAGGAGTTCCATTACCGTAAGCTCTCTCTCAAACTCCTTTTCTTCTCCGTTTACGATCAGGCGGGGCATAAGAAAAATATAAGGCAATGAGTACACACCCTTCAAGCTCTCACAGAACTTCTATCATCCTCTCACCCGTTACCTCCCCTATGATCCAGAGACTTACTCTCCTGTCCTTAGCCTCCCTTTCAAGCTCTTCCTTTTTGTTAGGCTCAAAGGTGAAGAGGAGACCACCCGACGTTACGGGGTCACAGAGGAGGATGATCTTCCACCATTCAAGCTCGCTCCTGAGGTAGTCCTTCACAAAGGAGTGGTTGTCCCTTGCTCCCTTGGGAAAGAGCTTCTTCTTCACGAAGTCAACAGCCTCCTCGTAAACAGGGACCTTTTCAAAGAAAAGCCTCATGCCTACATCGGAGTTTCTACAGATGTTGTAGACATGCCCCAGCAGTCCGAAACCCGTAACATCGGTGCAGGAGGTTGCACCCACAGACTTCATCAGCTCGGAAGCCTTGTCGTTGAGTCTGAGCATGTTTTCAATTACCTCCCCTATATCCTCCTCGCTGAGGAGCCCTTCCTTCAGGGCTTTTATGATTATCCCTGTCCCCACCGGCTTGGTGACGGCAACGAGCTGTCCGGGTCTTGCTCCGCTCTGGGTAAGGTATCTGCCATCGGGACACACTCCGGCTACCGCCAGCCCAAACTTAGGCTCCTTATCGTCTATGGTGTGTCCGCCCAGAAGGACTGTCTTAGCCTCCCTGAGCTTGTCAACCGCACCCCTCATAACCTCCCTGAATACGTCCAGCTCAAGGTCACAGTTGTTGAAGCCTACTATCGCCAGAGCGTTGAGAGGTATTCCTCCCATGGCATACACATCGCTCAGTGAGTTGGCGGTGCTTATCGCCCCCCACAGGTAGGGATCGTTGAGTATGGGAGTTATGAAGTCAAGAGTGTGAACCCATACCACCCCGCCGTACTCGTAAACGCCTGCATCGTCCCCTACCGAAAGAAGAGTGTGCTCATCGGCGTAGGGTGAGAGTCCCTCCAAAATAGCCTGCAGGTCCCCCGGACCCAGCTTCGCAGCTCAGCCCGAAGAACGGACGAGTTTCAGAAGTTCCGCCATGGGTTAAGTTTACAACCCTCTCTCCCCGATCTCTTTAGAGATTTTGAAATATGGACTCTGAGAAGGTTCTAAAATTTCAAAGGATGCTTTTAAAGGCTTCTTTTATCAGCCTGAGCTCGGAATCTGAGACCGTTCTCATGTCCAGGAGGAACCTGCCCTCCCTTATCCTACCTACAACAGGGGGCTGGGAGTTCCTGAGTTTCTCGGCAAGCTCCTGAGCACTCATCTGAGGATGGGAGACCGAGAGGCAGTAGGTCGGGAGCTCAAGCTTCGGGAGTGTTCCCCCACCGGGCTTTGCCCGGTCCTTGACAACTCTGAACTTAAATCCTTTCAGGTCCCTCAGAAGTCTTCTCAGTCTGTCGGCCCTTTTCCGCAGGGCTTCTTCTCCTTCAGAGAGCATCCTTATCACCGGAATGTCCCTTACCCTACCTTCTATGTAGAGCCGTAAGGTAGCCTCAAGCCCTGCAAGGGTGAGCTTATCAATGCGAACAACTCTCAGGAGTGGATTTCTCTTCATGGCATCTATTAGCTCTCTTCTCCCTAAGATTATCCCAGCCTGAGGTCCTCCCAAGAGCTTGTCTCCGCTCCCCGAGACGAGGTCAACGCCTGCACTGAGAACCTGAGAGAAGCTGGGCTCTCTCCACTCCGTTTTCAGTTCCTTTGGTTCAAGGATAAGACCGCTACCAGCGTCGTAGTAGGTGGGCAGTCCGTATCGCCTCCCCAGTTCTACGAGTCCTTCAAGGGCAACCTCTTCTGTAAAACCCTCCATATAAAAGTTGCTCCTGTGAACCTTCATAAGGAGGGCTGTCTCCTCCGATATAGCTTCCTCATAGTCCCTCAGGCGTGTCCTGTTGGTAGTTCCGACCTCTTTCAGAATCGCCCCCGAGCTTCTCATTATGTCAGGTATCCTGAAGCTACCCCCTATCTCCACGAGCTCACCTCTTGAGACAACCACCTCCCTTCCTGAGGCGAGGGTGTTAAGTATAAGGAAGACAGCGGATGCGTTGTTGTTCACTACGAGACCCGCCTCCGCACCCGTCAGATCTTTCAGGTATCCCTCAAGGTGGGAGTTCCTGCTTCCCCTCCTGCCGGCGCAGAGGTCGTACTCAAGGTTTGAGTATCCCTTAGCTATGTTCTCAACAAACTCAGCTACCTCATCGCTGAGAGGAGCCCTCCCGAGGTTTGTGTTTATCACAACCCCAGTAGCGTTTACGACTCTCCTGAGGCTGGGAGAGAGGAGCTCCTTTATCCTCCGCTCAACATCCCTGTATATTCCTTCAACACTACTCCTTCTTCCCTCCAGTATCTCATCCCTGTAGAGCTCCGTTATCTCCCTCGCTGCCCTCTTCACAAGCTCCTCAGGATACCTGCCCTTAAAACTCTCAATTATCCTTGAAACCTGAGGAATATTCCTCAAAAGCTTCTCCATAGGTGTATTTTATTACCTTATGAGGGTTCTGTTTTTGCTCAGCCTTTTTACTCTTCTCCTCTCCTGCTCTTCAAAAGGTGGAAGCGAGAAAGAGTTTGATGTAGGCGTGCGGGGAAAGGTTCATATAGAGTACAGAAGATGAGGTACGTTCTCTTTGCAACAGCGGGGCACGTTGACCACGGAAAGACAACCCTGATAAAGAAACTCACAGGCATTGACACCGACAGACTACCCGAGGAGAAGAAGAGGGGATTGAGTATAGACCTGGGTTTTGCCTACCTTGACTTTCCAGAGCTAAACCTCCGCCTTGAGCTTATAGACGTCCCCGGGCACGAGAGGTTTATAAAGAACGCGATAGCGGGGCTTTCAAGTGTCTCGGGATTTCTCCTCGTTGTTGATGCAGGGGAAGGCGTGATGCCCCAGACGAGGGAGCACATGCAGGTGGCAAAGAGTTTGGGTATAAAACACGGCGTAGCGGTCCTTACAAAGATAGACAAAAACCCCAAAGAGCTGACAGCTCTTGCACAGGAGGAGCTTGAGGAATTTCTGAAGGAGGAAGGCTTTGAGATCCCTATAGTTAGGGTCTCAGCTACAACAGGAAAAGGAATTGAGGAGCTTAAAAAAGTCCTGAGCGAGCAGGCTCAAAGGTCCTTAGAGAAGAAGGAAGAACTGCCCCTGAGGGTAGTAATTGACTCCGCCTTTACCGTAAAAGGACACGGAACTGTTCTAAGAGGAAGTTGTGTAGAGGGCTGGGTCAAAGAAGGTGATAAGGTCATAGTTGAGCCGATAGGCAAACCTGCAAGGATCAGAAGAATTCAGAACCATGGAAGATTCGTTAGAGAAGCGGAGGCGGGAGAGAGAGTAGCCCTCAACCTGCCGGAGGTGGAGACGGATGAGGTGGAAAGGGGCTTCTTGGTTCTGAAGCCTAACACTTATGTAAAAGGAAGAAGTTTGATAATCAGCACGGAAGCGGAGCTCAGGGATGGTAGGGTTTACTACACCTTCTTCGGCATGAGGGAGGTAAGGGGGAGGTTTTCACCCATAGGAGAGGGACTCTACATCCTGAGGCTTGATGAGGAGGTAGTAGCCCGGAGGGGAGACAGGTTCGTGATCCTTGACTCTACAGGAAGGCTCGCAGGTGGGGGAGAGGTTCTCCATCCTGCGGTAAGGGTCAGGAAAAAGAGATTTATCAGAGAAAAGGCAGAGCTACTGAAGGAGAACTTTGAAGCCTACCTTCTAAAGGAGATGGGAACGGAAGGACTGAGCGGTGAGCTATTCAGGAGAATGACGGGGAGGGCTCCAAACACTGGAAGGCTTGAAAGCATATCCCTAAAGGTGGGGAACAGGTTCTATCACATTGAGATGGTAGAGCTCCTGAAGGAGAAGCTCAGGTCAATGGTTGATGAAAGACTTACCGAGGGAAGCCTCGGTGTCCCGAAGGCTGAAGTTTTAGAAAGGCTTGGGCTGAGCAATGAGCTCCTTGAACACCTCGTATCTGAGCTACCGGGCATCAGGCTTGGTGGAGAGTATATCCTTGACGAAAAGAGGAGCGAGCTTGAGAAGGACCCTGACTTCGTCAGGGTGATGGAGATCCTGAAGGAAGGCATAAAAGAGGAGAAAGAACTCCTCGGTGCAAGTGTGCGGAAGGACGTTCTCCAGATAGCCATCAAGAGGAAAAGGGTTCACAGGCTCGGGGAGTTTCTCATCATATCCGATGAGCTTCTGAGAGAATACATCAAACAGCTCAGAGAACTCGGAGAGAGCTTTACAGTTCAGGAGGCAAAGGGAAAGCTCGGGCTGACGAGGAAGTACCTCATACCCCTGCTTGAGTACCTTGACTACCTCGGGCTGACCGAGAGAAAGGAAAATGAAAGGATCTGGAGGGCCTGATATGTTGAGAGACATAGACCTTAAGCTCCTTGAGATCTT
>JALSTO010000323.1 GCA_026983685.1 Aquificaceae bacterium
GCCTATGAGGAGCTGGGAGGGATTGATGCCTTTATCCATCTTGCCTCTCCCTATTTCAGCACTCCAGTAGAAAAGCTCAGCAGGGAGGACCTTTACTCCCACTTTGTTCCCATAGCTGAAGCGTTCCTGTTTCTCTCAAAGCTCATTTATGAAAGGATGTTGGGGAACAATGATAAGGTGAAGGGAAGGATAGTAGCCTTCGGAGACTGGGCTGTTGAGTGCACACCCTATAAGCGCTACTCCGCCTACTTCGTGGCGAAGGGTGCGCTTCACACAGCGGTCAAGGTTCTCGCCAAAGAGTTTGCACCCCATGTTCTCGTGAACTGCATAGCCCTCGGTCCTACCCTGAAGGCTGAGGAGCTGAGCGATGAGGAGTGGGAAAGAATTCTTAAAAAAACACCGCTCCAGAGAGCGGTCTCTTTAGATGATGTAATCAGTTTAACCCGCTTCCTTCTTGAGTGCGACAGCATCACAGGGGAGATAATCAGGGTTGATGGGGGCAGGCACATAGCAGGTTCTGGGACCGGGAGCGTCGGATGAAGAAGGTTGCGCTTCTGTTCAGCGCGGGGGTGGAGAGCTCTTCTCTTGCTGTCCACTACCTTGAAGGGGGATACATCGTTCTGCCTGTATATGTGAAATGTGGCTTCCCGTGGGAGAAGGTTGAGATCAGGTGGGGGGAGAGGCTGTGGGTATTTTTAAAGAAAAAGTACAGAAGGCTTTTGCCTATCAGAATTCTGCCTGCAAGGGGCATAGGACCCGAAGCAAACAGCGTAGAGATGCCTCTGAGAAATCTCATACTCGTTAGCACTGTTGCTCTGGAGGCTCTGAGAAGGAGTATAGACAGGATAGGTATAGGTAGCCTCGGCATGTATCCCTTCCCCGACAACAACAGGGAGTTTTTTGATGATGTAGAGAGGCTCCTCTCAAGGGGTGCAAGGATCAGGCTTGAGGTTGATACACCCTTCATGGGTCTTGAGAAGGAAGAGGTGATAAAACACTACTATACCAAGCTCCCTTACAGGCTAACCTTCTCCTGCATGAGACCGATAAAAGGGATGCACTGCGGGAGGTGTGAGAAGTGTATGGAAAGGAAGGAGGGCTTCAGGAAGGCAGGGCTTCCAGACCCTACCCGCTACCTCTCTTGAGAAACTCCTGTATCTTTCTCTCCATAAGGTCCTTGTAGTAGAGCTTTTCCTTCTTGAGCTTCTCTATCTCAAGCTCAAGGTCGTGGGTCATGGGATGGTGCCTCTCAAGTTTTGCTATATCCTTATCCAGCTCATCGTGTTTGTCCTTCCACTCCCTGAACTCAGGGTCCTCTTCGTAGAGCCTTTTTATAGCCTCTTCTCTATTCATATCAAATCCCCCTTTCTGGGTCTAAAGATTATTAAACCACATGGGCTCATGTGCCTCAGCGGAGAATAAGCTTTCGTACTCTTATCCTTTTCTCTTCAACTACGATAAAATTTCCTCTAACTTCTATTCCTGAGTCCAAAAGGCTCAGGAGTCTTCCAGCTATAAAGTTGACATTAATGGGAAGAAACCTCAGGAGAATAACCCCCTCAACCTTATATCCGTGTCGGTATATTAACTCTCCAAAGTCCTTATCAAAGGTCACCAGTATCCGGGATTCCTTAATTGCTATATCAATCACATCCGGGTCTTTTAGTCCAGGCTTTATCTCATCTACTCTCAGAACATCGTATCCTTGACCTTTTAAATCTTCAACCACTTTTAAAGGTATGTTCTCATCCGCAATAAGCTTCAAACCGGATACACCTTTTCATTTTTCAGTATCTCAAGGGAGTACTCTATAGCAGCCAGTATATCTTCCCTCTTGAGTTGGGGGTAGTTTTCAAGTATCTCTTCAAAGGTCCATCCGCTTGCCAACAGCTCAAGGATGAACTCAACCGGTATCCTTGTCCCTTTTATGATAGGCTTGTCAACCATAACCTCAGGGTTTATCTCTATCCTGTTCCTGTACTTCATCAAGTACATCCCCCTTTCTGGGTCTAAAGATTATTAAACCACACAAAGAGAGCAGGTAGCCCAGCACCAGTGAGGAAAGGTTCCCTGCAAAGAGGTAAAAGATGAAGGCGACTCCGAAGGGCAGGCACAGGAGAACGTAGCTCCAGAAGTACCGCCTCACGGCGGTGTAGCTCCAGTACTTATCGGACATCCTGACTGGAAATAACCTTCTCCTGATTATGAAGGCTACGAGGTAGGCTATCAAGGATAGAGATATCTCAATTCCGTAGATGTAAAGCACCAGCTTTGCGGACACGGGCATGGAGAAGAAGCTATAGAGAGCTAAACTTACCAGAAAGAAGAGGCTTAAGGATACTATGAAGGCGAGGTTGAGCTCCTTAGCCCTCTTTATAAAGAGCTCACCTTTATCTTGGGTAGTTCCCTGAGCCATATAAACTCTTCCCTTTTGGGACCGGTAGAGAGCATTATAACAGGCACGCCCGTGTACTCCTCTATGAATCTCACGTAATCAAGGGCATTGGGCGGTAATTCCTTTACATCTTTAGCTCCCCTCGTGTCTTTGAGCCATCCCTTCAGGCTCTTATATACAGGCTTGCAGTTCTCCAGAACCTTTAGGGAGGCGGGGAAGTGCTCTATCCTTTGTCCTTCATACTCGTAAGCTACGCAGACCTTAACCTCCTCAAAGCTGTCAAGGACGTCAAGTTTGGTGAGGATTATCCCGTCAAGGTGGTTTACCTCCACCGCATACTTCAGGGCTACGAGGTCAAGCCATCCGCACCTTCTCGGTCTTCCAGTAGTTGAGCCGTACTCTCCTCCAAGGTCTCTGAGCCTCTCCCCTTCCTCTCCCTTCAATTCCGTTGGGAAGGGACCCCCGCCCACTCTCGTGGTGTATGCCTTTGCAACACCCACCATGTAGGCGTCCGAGAAGAACTTGGGTGGAAGACCTGTTCCGTTTGAGAGACCGAGGGCTGAAGAGTTTGAAGAGGTCACGTAGGGATAGGTTCCCATATCCACATCAAGCATCGTCCCCTGAGCACCTTCAAAGAGGAGGCTCTTCTCTGTATCAAGAAGGTAGCGGGAGACATCCGCTACCATGTCCTTGCAGTTTTCATACACCCGAAGGGTCCTCTCAAAGACCTCATCTACATTAAAGCTGTAGCTCTCGCAGAAGACCTTTTCGCATATATCCCTTACGAATGAAACGTTTTCCTCAATCAGTGTGTAGAGCCTCTTCTCGTCCTCAAGATCCGCAAGCCTTATCCCCTTCCTCCCAAACTTGAACATGTAGGCGGGACCTATGCCCCTGAGGGTCGTTCCTATCCCGCCTTTCTTTTCAAAGAGCCTATCAAGAACCTTATGGTAAGGCATAACAAGGTGTGCCCTGTCACTTATCAGTAGCCTTCCCTCGTAGTCTATACCCTTCTTCTTCAGGCTTTCAAGCTCCTCCTGGAGGACCTCAAGGTCAACAACCATCCCCTGGGCTATAACTCCGACAACGTGGCTGTGAAGTATGCCCGTAGGAAGCAGGTGAAGTATGAACTTTTCACCGTTAACTATAACGGTGTGTCCTGCGTTGCTCCCACCCTGATATCTTACGGTAACATCGTGGTTCTCCGAAAGGAGGTCCACTATCTTTCCCTTTCCCTCATCACCCCACTGGGCTCCGAGGATGACAAGCTTCCTGTCCATCGTGAGCTCCGAACTACTAATTGTATAATATGGAGCACAGGTATGCACAGGGATAAGAGCTTCTACCTGATACAGAACGTTGATATGGCTCTCAGGATACTCTTCCTCATAGAGAAGGAGCCAATGGGCGTGGAGCACCTTCACGAAAAGACGGGACTCAAGCCGGAGAGGATTGAGAAGATACTCGCAACCTTCGTTGATAGGGAGTGGGTTAGCTACGAGGAGGAGTCGGGAAAGTACATGCTCGGTGTCAAGTGCTTTGAACTCGGGAGAGCTTACTTCCATCACCTTGACGTCAGGAGCCTCGCCAAGCCGATTCTAAGAGATGTTGCGGATAAACTAAAGGAGAACGCCTACCTGACCACGAAGATAGGCTATGAGGTCCTGTACATAGAGAAGTATGAGGTTGAAAAGGAGGTCGGAATACTCTCCCGCTTCGGGAGGGTTCTTCCTATGTACGCTTCAGCCTCTGGGAAGATATACTTAGCCCACTTTGATGAGAGAGAGCTTGAGGATTACTTCAAGAAGGTCAAGTGGATAAAGCACACCGACAGGACGAAGACCCCCGAGGAGATAAGGAAGGAGCTGAAGGAGATAAGGGAGAAGGGATACTCCATAAACCTCGGTGAGTACGAGGAGGATGTGGTCAGCATAGCTGCCCCGGTGTTTGACTACGCGGGAAAGGTAGGCTACACCGTAAGTGTTGTTGCCCCGGCCTACAGGGTACCGGAAGAGCTACTGGCGAGCAAGTTCAGAAAGGTTGTGGTTGAGGCATCGGAAGAGCTCTCCAAGAAGCTTGGTAAGGTCAGTCCCAATAACCAAGCTTAAGGGATATATCAAGGGCTGCGTCCTCCAGAAGGGGCTTTACCTCTTCCTCTATCTTCTTTAAGGGCATCCTGTACATGGGAGCGAGAACCTCAACAGCGGCAATCGGTCTTCCCCTGTAGTCCCTAACAACGCAGGCACCCCCAGATATCCCTTTCTTCTCATCGTGTTCATAGTCAAAGACAAATCCCGCCTCTCCCTTTAAAGCCCTCTTTATAGCCTTTGCGGAGCTGACTCCGCTGTTTATTCCGTACCTCCTCCCGATTCTGGGCTTGACCTTCACGGGCTTTATCGTCTCTTCGGAGGCTACGTATATTATGAACTGCTGTTTATCGTCAAGCATGGCAAGATTTACGCTCTCCCCCAACCTGAAACGCAGTCCCTTCAGAACGGGTATGGAGAGCTTCGTCAGGGGATGCTTGTGGATAAAGCCATAACCGAGGACCACACACCCTGTTGAGAGCTTGTACTTTTCCGTTTCCTCTTCCTTTTCAACGAGCCTGTGCTCCTCAAGGGTTATGAGTATCCTGAAAACGTTGTTCTTGTTGAGGTTAAGCTCGTTGCTTATCTCCGTCACTCCCGCAATACCTTTCTCCATAAGAAGATCAAGCACATCAAGGGTTTTGTGGAGCGCTTTCATCAAGTTGTATTTTAACACTCTAACAGACTTAAAACGATGTTTTAAAAAACTTGACAGTCTGAGGGCAGTCCCCTAAAATTTTATCACCTTTCAGGAGGAGAGAATGGAAACCCTCAAAGCTGACAACGTTTACTACTGGGAAGGAAAGGCGAAGAGACCCCAGGAAGGAGAGTTTATCAAGCTGATGGATAAGGCAAGCCTGCTTGTCCCAGACAAGCCTATAATTCCTTTCATAGAAGGGGATGGCATAGGTCCAGAGATAACCCCTGCGATGATACACGTTGTAAACACGGCGGTTGAGAGAGCTTACGGCGAGAGCAGGAAGATAATCTGGGTTGAGGTTCTTGCGGGAGATAAGGCGGAGGAGAAGACCGGCGAAAGGCTACCGCAGGAGACCTTAGACTTCCTCAAAGAGGCAGTTGTCGGCATAAAGGGACCCCTCGGAACTCCCGTCGGTAAGGGCGTAAAGTCCATAAACTCAGCCCTCAGGCGTGCCTTTGACTTTTACTCCGCGGTCCGTCCCGTTTACTGGATGGGTCAGCCCACGCCGATACCCGACCCCAAAAGGGTTGATGTCGTGGTCTTCAGGGAGAACACCGACGACGTTTATGCGGGTATAGAGTTCTTCTCGGGAACGGAAGAGGCACGTAAGGTCAGAGAGTTTTTGATAAAGGAGATGGGAGCAAAGGAGAGCGGATTTCCCGAGGATGTGGGAATAACCGTAAAGCCCATGAGCGAGTTCAAGACAAAGAGACACGTGAGGAAAGCCCTCAGATACGCCCTTGAAACGGGAAGAAAGAACGTGGCGGTCATAGGTAAGGGAAACATAATGAAGGCGACAGAGGGTGCCTTTATAAACTGGGCTTTTGAGGTAGCTCAAGAACCTGAGTTCAAGGACAGAGTCCTGACAGACCCCGAAGCCGAGCCCGGAGAGGGACAGGTAAAGCTCACCAAGGTTATAACCGACCAGATGCTCATGCAGTTGGTCTTAAGACCCGATGCCTGGGACGTGATTATAGCCCAGAACCTGAACGGAGACTACGTTTCCGACCTCGCAGCTTCCTTGATAGGAGGTCCTGGTTTTGTCCCCAGCGGGAACATAGGGGAGGGCTATGCCCTCTTTGAGAGCACCCACGGAACCGCCTGGGACATAGCGGGCAAGGGAATTGCCAACCCACTCTCTTTGACCCTTTCGGGTGCGATGATGCTTGAGTACTTGGGCTGGAAAGAGTCCGCTCAGAAGATATACTCCGCGGTAAGAAAGACCTTTGAAGACAGGGTGGGAACTCCCGATATAGCGAGCGGTTTCAGAAAGATGGGAGAAGATGCAAAAGAAGTCTCCACCATTGAATACGCCCAAGAGATAGCGAGGAGGATAGATTAAAGATATGAAGACCGCGCTCAAGGAAAAGCTCCCTCCCGAGAAGAAGAAGGCGCTTCTTAAAGTCCTTACCTACGAGAAGGTTCGCGGAAAGCCCATATACTACAGGGATTACAGAAAGGTTCTTGAGGGTGAGCTTCCGCCGGAGGGAGTGATGGGGAGTAGTGGATTGCAGGCTTACTTGATAAGTCTTATAGTGGGTTATCTGCTGAGCGTTCTTGATAGGGATAGGTTTGTGGTT
>JALSTO010000324.1 GCA_026983685.1 Aquificaceae bacterium
GGAAGGTATTGAAGTAAGGGAAGCTCTCGTGGAAAAGAGCGGTGTCATTGACCTTGAGCACCTTGAGAAGCTCATAGACGGTGATACGCTCCTCGTATCGGTGATGAGTGTGAGCAACGAGTTCGGCACCGTCCAACCCATTGGAGAGATAGCGAAAATGTGCACCGAAAGAGGTATTCCCTTCCACACGGATGCGGTTCAGGCAATAGGCAAGATTGACCTAAGACTTGAGGGTGTGAACTACGCGACCTTTTCGGGGCACAAGTTCCACGCACCCAAGGGGGTTGGGTTCCTCTTCCTGAAGGAGGGCTCGCACCTTAAGCCTCTGCTTGTGGGAGGAGGCCAGGAAAGGGGTCTCAGGAGCGGAACAGAGAATCTGCAGGGAATACTCGCTATGGCTAAGGCTCTTGAGCTCATTTACGAAGACTTTGAGGAGAACGTAGAGAGAATAAGGAAGCTGAGGGACAGTTTTGAGAGCCTTTTGGAGGAGAGGGTTGAGGGAATCAGGTTTGTGGGTAGGCACGTTCGCAGAAGCCCCTTTATATCCGCTGTCATATTCCCCAAGGGCAACGGGTGGGAGCTTGTAAGAAGGCTGTCCAATTCAGGAATTTTTTGCTCCTCGGGTTCAGCCTGTAGCTCGGGAGAGGTCATGCCCAACACTCACCTTCTCAAGATGGGCTTCTCACAGGAGGAAGCTCTCCGCATGGTCAGGTTCTCCTTCGGGCTCATGAACTCGGAGGAGGAGGTTGAGGAGGCTGTGGAGAAAATAGCAGGACTGTTAGAATGAATAAGTGATGAAAAGGCTGATCCTCCTTACACTCCTCACCTCAAGCCTCTCCTTTCCCCTTGAGTTATACGTAGCTC
This sequence comes from Aquificaceae bacterium, assembly GCA_026983685.1. Lineage (GTDB taxonomy): Bacteria > Aquificota > Aquificia > Aquificales > Aquificaceae > Hydrogenivirga. The sequence goes on from JALSTO010000324.1 coordinate 865, forward strand.
CGAAGTTTATGAAGTGGGAGGAGTACGAGTCTGGTCAGAGGCTTCTTCGGGAAAGAGGCTTCCTTCTCAGCGGTGGGGTCAGGTTCACAAGGGGTATGTTCAAGGGAGGGGTTGAGGTTTACGGCGGAACACTCGTTTACGACGGTCAGACCCAGGCTGGAGAGCCCGTTAAGACCGATACAGAGTACAGGGGTGTGTCCCTATGGGCTGGTCTTCGGAGGGAAACCGGTGGAACGATGAGGCTCGCAGGGGAGCTCCTTTACCATCCAGAGCTCTGGGTAAGGGATATAAAGTCAACAGAAAAGGCTATAGGCTACTCGGAGACATGGTTCTTTGATACCCTTGATGTCGGTCTGGAGCTCATCCATTCCCAGCTCGGAGCCTACGTTATGGGAAAGTACAGACTCTTCCTGAGAGATGCCTATATGCAGGCGAGCATTGAGGGTATACCCCAGCTGAGACCCAAGAAAGGACCTGCCTACGAGCTCGGAATAGGGTTGAGGAGGGGTAGCTTTGGAACGGAGCTAACCTACTCGTACGTAAAGTTCAGGCGTTCTCAGCCCAAGCCTTACGGAAGCTTACTCGTCCTACAGCCCGAGTCTGTCAGGGAAACCCTATCTTGGAGAATACTACTATCCTTCTAAGAAAAGAGCCGATCTCCCATATCTCCGAGACCCGGAAGTATATATCCCCTGTCGCTTAGCCCCTCATCTATACTTATGGTGTAGAGCTTGTGGTTTGGAAACTCTTTCTCAACCTTCTGAATGCCCTGAGGTGCGCAGACTATATGAATGCTCATGGTCTGTTCAGGACCGCCCTTCACAATCTCACCGAGAGCCTTCGCAAGAGTGCCTCCAGTTGCGAGCATTGGATCAAGGATGATAACCTTCCTGCCCGAAAGGTCAGGCAGACGGGAGTAGTAGAGGTGGGACTTCAAAGTCTCTTCATCTCTCTTCAGGGCAAGGAAGCCCGTGGACGCTTTGGGGATGACCCTCTGGGCACCTTCAAGCATAGGAATTCCAGCCCTCAGTATGGGAACGAAGACAACAGTCTTCTCCTCAACGAAGCCAAACCTTCTCCTTCCGATCCAGATATCTACCTCCCTCTCAACGAGCTCAAGGTCTGACAGGGCTTCATAAACCATGAAGCTCGCTATATCCTTAAGGAGCTCAAAGATCGTTTCCCGGGGCGTGGAGAGCTCCCTTATTCTGTTTAGTTTGTGGATCAGTACAGGATGCTTTATCTCCCTAACCAAGGCAGTTAAATTTTACTACCTTTTTATAGCGGAGCTTATCTCTGTAAGGGGAAGGAGTACGCTTATAACTATGAGCCCCACTATAGCCCCTATTATCAGGATGGAGAGGGGCTCAACAAGCCTGACCCACAGGTTTATTACCCTGAGAGCCTCCCTCCGGTAGAGGTCCGCGACGAGGCTCAACATCCTTTCAAGCTCACCACCACTCTCTCCCGTCTCAACAAGGTTAAGGAACAGGGGAGGGAAGAGCTCGGACTTTTTCAGAACCCACGAGAGGGATCTCCCCCTCTCTATCTCTTCCGCAAGTCCTCCGAGGCGCTCCTTTATATAGGTGTTAGATATACTGCCCACAGCTATCCTGAAAGCACTCGTTATGGGAACAGCGGACAGGAGCGTCATGTAGAGGGTGTAGGCAAAGCGCGAGAGGTTGAAGTAGAAGCTTACCTTCCCCAGTACGGGAACTTTCAGGAGAAACCTGTCCAGCCTTTCCCTTCCGAAAAGCCTTTCTCTGTAAAGGAAGGCAAGTATAAGGAGAGGTGATAGATAGAGGGCATAGGTCAGGAGCTCTGAGAGAAGAATGACCGCTTTCGTGATAAGGGGGAGCTCCCTTCCAAAGCCTGTGAGTACGGAGGCTATCTTCGGTACCACAAACTTTATGGCTACAAAGAGGGCAAAGAGGCTGAAGGCTATGACAACCGATGGGTAGGTTATAGCACTGACTATCCGTGACTTCATATCCGCAACGGTTTCAAGGTGCTTTCCCGCTATCTCAAAGATCCTCTCAAGGTTCTCTCCCGTCTGGGCTGCTGTCAGCATCTCGGAAAGGAAATCTGGAAAGATCCCGCTCCTTCTGAAAGCTTTTGCAAGGCTCTCTCCTCTCTCAACGTCCTCCTTTATCTGAAGGAGTGCTGAGGATATCCTGCTGTCCTCGGTCTGGGAGGAGACGAGCTCAAGGGACCTTGCCAGAGGTATGCCTGACTCTAAGAGAACCGAGAGCTGGATGAGGATAAAGGAGAGCTCCTCCTCGGAGGGCTTCCTTATGTAGAGCTCCCTCTTCCAGAAGGGTTTCCTCTTAGATACCAGTTCTATGGACAGGGGGCGTATGCCCTCGGAACGAAGCCTGAGGAGTGCATCCTTCCTACTCTGAGCCTCAACCTCTCCCCTGACCTTCCTGCCATTCTTCAATCCCTCGTAAATGAAGCCTGCCATCAGTAGAGCCTCTTGTAAACCACCTTACCGCTGTTCCTATCGTAAACGACCACGAGGCTCGTTTCAACATCACCCGTTTTTACGGTTATGGTGATCCTGAAAAAGGAGCTCTTAACGTCAACAACATCCTTTATCCTGTGGAGGATATCAAAGCTCATCCCCTCAACGAGGACGAGGTCCTGAACGTTTTTAAAGGGCTTGGTGCTTCTGTACTCAATTATCCTGTCCGCAAGAGTTCCGTCTATGCGGGGGTCAAGAACCATGAGCACATACTTGGGAGCTGTGTTTACGTTTATCTTTCCCGAGGAGTGGACGGTCACAAAGCTAAGGAGCCCGGGGTAGCTTACATCTCCCTCAGTCCTTCCGTAGAGCTCTTCCCTACTCATACCTATGTAGGAGAGCTCCTGCACCGAATCAAGGGGGGCTCTCTTTATGGGAAACTTGGTTTCAAAGCTTCCCTGCTTCTTCCCTTCCCACATAAGGAGCCTTTCCACATAGCCGGTGCTTATATCAAGGAGGGTGAGGAGCCTTTCAAAGATGGTTCTGTAAAGGTCGCTCTTTCCCACGTAGTTCAGGTTGTAGAACCTGTCCTCGTCCACAATGCTTACCTCAAGCCTTCCCCTCTCGGTCTCAACCACAAAGGGGAAAGCCCAGGGGTCCGAGAGGGTATCTACGGAAGAGTCCTCCCTCCTCAACTGGATAAGGATGTAGGGAAGGATTGACATGAGGGCATGGTAGGACTGCTGTTTGAGGTAAACCTTCTCAACGTAGCTTGAGGCGGAGGAGGAAGACTGAAGGGCGTCAACAACGTAGCCTGCAAGTATGAGGAAGAGAGAAAGGACGAGGGCTACGAGCACCCTTTAGCCTGCGACCTCCCACTCGGTTATGAGCTGATTTCCCCTCTTGAAGTGGGAGCGAAGTCTGAGGTGCAGTATATCCTTGAGCTTCTTAAAGCCCTCACCGCCGACGAGGGTAGGAACGTTCTCACCACCAACTATAACAGGGAGGTGGATGAGCCTTATCTCGTTCACAGCTCTGCGCCTGACGAACTCCCAGTTTATGGAAGAGCCACCCTCAACCATAAGGGTCCTTATACCCATATCGTAGAGCTTGGGCAGGAGAATGTCAAAGTCAACGAGCTCGTCTCCTGCAAATATTACCTGAGCCCCCTTCTCCTTTATCTTCTCTACCCTCTCCTTGGGAGCCCTTTGGGTAGTAGCTATTATGGTAGGTGCCTCCTCAGTGTTAAGGACGTTGGAGTCTAAGGGTACGTTGGCTGTTGAGCAGGGTATAACCCTCGTGGGGTTCTTGCCCTTCACATACCTCACTGTGAGGCTCGGGTTGTCCGTTCTCACCGTCTCACAGCCGACCATTATGCCGTCCACCTTCGCCCTTATCTCGTGGAGGTATCTGTAAGCCTCCTTGTCCATTAGACTCATAAGCTCCTTTGAAGAAGCTCCCCTATAGAGTGTCAGCTTCCCGTCTATGCTCACCTCTGAGACTATTATCACGTAGGGTCTCTTTTCCATCACTCGTACTCCTTCCCGTAGTGTTTGTAAAGGTATATAACCCTGAGTAGCAGGGATGCGAGGCTCAGGAGGGCTATTATCTTTATCCCGAAGTTGAGTCCGAGCGGGAAGTGCGCCCTCTCAAGGAGGGAGAAAAATATAACCGCTAAGAAGGTCTCGGGTCTTCCGAAGAAGCCCACCCCCTCGAGGGGGTCCTTTATCTTACCCTTGACCCTCTCGGAGTACCCTATCTCCGCATAGGCGACGGGCTTTATGAAGGAGTGGAGCATTGACACCGTAACAGCGGTAACCGCCACAAAGGGTGAAGCGTAGGCAAAGCCAACAGCCCCGAGAACAAAGCCATCAACCCACTTGTCCGCGATCCAGTCAAAGACAGCACCGAACTTCGTTGTCCTCTCCGTCTCCCGGGCAACGATGCCGTCTATCAGGTCAAAGAGCCCCGAGAGTATAAGGAAGCTGACCGCCGTTAAAACCCTTTCGTGATAAAAGAAGTAGGCTGATACAGTTCCCAAGAAGAGAGATAGAAGGGTTATAAGGTTCGGGTGAACACCCGTCCTTGCCACCGCGATACCTATGGGAACGTAAAGCTTCTTGAGGTTATCTCTCTTGCTGGTCAGGTTCATTTAAGCTCCTTCCCGGTTATCCAGGGCATCATCTTCCTGAGCTCCTCGCCTACCTTCTCTATGAGGTGTCCCCTGTCCCTCTCAAGGAGGGCATTGTAAACTGGTCTTCCCGCCTTGTTCTCTAAGACCCACTCCCTTGCGAACTCGCCCCTCTGTATCTCCTCCAGTATTTTTTTCATCAGGGGTTTGACAGCCTCGTATATCCTGTCTCCTCTCGTCACGTCCCCGTACTTGGCTGTGTCGGAGATGGAGTACCTCATGCCAGCTATGCCATACTGATAGATCAGGTCAACTATCAGCTTGAGCTCGTGGAGGCACTCAAAGTAGGCTACCTCGGGCTGATAGCCTGCCTCAACGAGGGTCTCAAAACCAGCCTTTATGAGGGCTGTTACACCACCACAGAGGACAGACTGCTCACCGAAGAGGTCTGTCTCTGTTTCCTCCCTGAAGGTCGTTTCTATAACACCCGCACGGGTAGCTCCAAGAGCCTTTGCATAGGCGAGAGCTCTGTCAAGGCAAGCTCCAGAGGCGTCCTGATACACAGCCACGAGAGCGGGGACTCCCTTTCCCTCCTCATACATCCACCTGACGAGGTGACCAGGTCCTTTGGGAGCCACCATGAAGACGTCCACATCCTTTGGAGGGACTATCTGCCTGAAATGGATGTTGAAGCCATGGGCAAAGGCGAGGGTCTTGGTAGAGTCAAGATTCCGCTCAACACACTCCCTGTAGAGGTCGGGCTGGACTGTGTCGGGGACGAGGAACATTATAACGTCCGCAACTTTCGCAGCCTCGGAAGGGACCAGAACCTCAAAGCCATCGGACTTCGCCTTTTCCCTTGATCTGCTTTTCTCATGAAGTCCTATTACGACCTCCACACCGCTGTCCCTAAGGTTGAGGGCGTGGGCATGCCCTTGAGAACCGTATCCAAGTATGGCTACCTTTTTGTCCTTTAAGGGTTCAAGGGTCGCATCGCTGTCGTAGTATATCTTAGCCATTTTTTACCTCCAGAGTATTCCTATCAGAATTATACAGCAGAACCTCTGTTATTATTTCGTTGGACAGGAGCATATACTCCTCCTTTATCCCGATGAAGTTATCTCTTTCCTCAAAGAAATCCATAAGGTGCTCAGGTATAAGGTGTCTCTCCGAAAGCTCAAGCCCCCACTTGAGGCGAAGCCTGAGCATCAGGTCCTCCTCAAAGACATCCCTTCCACTGAGCCTGACTTCCTTAGCAACAGGTCTTTTATTTGATAGGACCGCTTCG
>JALSTO010000325.1 GCA_026983685.1 Aquificaceae bacterium
AAGGAGTAGTTACCCCTTCCATCAAAGGACCTCGGGTTCAGACCCTTGAAGTCCTTAACCCTCGGCAGTGCTATGGATATGGTCCTGTCAAGGAAGTCCCACATCCTCTCCTTTCTGAGGGTCACCTTAACTCCGACGGGCATCCCCTTCCTGAGCTTGAAGCCCGCCTCGGACTTCTTAGCCCTCCTTATCACAGGTTGCTGTCCTGTTATAAGCCTCAGGTCTTCGGAAGCTCTCTCAAGGTTCTTTATGTCCTGAACAGCCTCACCCACGCCCATGTTGACGACTATCTTCACGAGCTTGGGGACTTCCATGGGATTCCTGTAGCCAAACCTCTGAACCATACGGGGAACAACCTCATCAACGTACCTCTGGTAAAGCCTTGGAACGTACTTGGTAGCCACAGCCATAACCTTAACCTCTCAACTGTTTTTCTCTAACAAGGTCTATGTTCTCACCGCACTTCTTGCAGTACCTGTACTTCCTGAGAACTCCCTTTTCCTCAACCATCCTGAAGCCCACCCGTGCAGGCTTCTTGCAGTTAGGACAGACAAGCATCACGTTGCTTATGTGAATGGGAGCCTCAACCTCAACTATTCCGCCCTCTCTGACGTTAGGTATCTCTTTAAGGTGCTTCTTTACAAGGTTCACTCCTTCAACTATCACCCTGTTTTTCTCTGGGATTACTCTCAGAACCTTACCGCTCTGTCCCTTGTTAGCCTTCTTTCCTCTGACTACAAGAACCGTATCTCCCTTCTTTATCTTCCAAGCCATCAAACCACCTCCGGCGCAAGGGAAGCTATCTTCGTAAAGCCCCTGTTCCTTACCTCTCTCGCGATCGGACCGAGAACCCTTGTCCCAAGAGGTTCGCCGTACTGATTCAGGAGCACACAGGCGTTGTCATCAAACTTTATGTAGCTCCCGTCAGGTCTCCTTACCTCCTTTGCGGTTCTTACAACCACAGCCCTGTATATCTTGCCCTTCTTGGCGTTCCCGTCGGGTAGGGCATCCTTGACCGTAACCGTTACAACATCACCAAGGGTGGCGTACTTCCTCGGTGCGTAGGGTATCCCTATAACTCTCACCCTTTTAGCGCCCGAATTGTCCGCAACGTTCATATAGCTCTGCCTCTGTATCATGGCTTCTTTCTCCCAATCCTAAGAGTATGTCCTCAAAAGAGACAAAACAGTATTGTAACAATTTATAGCCCTGAAAGCAAGTGTATAATATTAGCTAAGGGAGCAGGTTTGGAGAGAGGGACGCTACTTACAAGGCTTACCATCTACGTAACCGCAGGTTCACTTTTCAGTATAGTTATAACGCTCGGCGTCCTCTATGTGGTGCTGGTAATAACGGGGGTCCCTCTTGAGAAAGTGCCAAAGGTGATGCTATACTCCGGAGGAGTTATAGCCCTCGCCTTCACGCTACCCATATTCTTTGTCAGGGCACTTCTGTACAAGCTACTTATAGAGAAGATAGATAAGATGGCAGAGATAATGGACAGGGTCAGCAAGGGAGATCTTGAAACACCTGTTGTTCCCGAGACAAACGATGAGTTCGGGAAGATGGCTGAAGCCTTTGAAAAGATGAGGGTAAGTATAAAGGAGATGATAGAGAAGTTGGAGGGGCACATTGATAGGCGGAGGTAAGAAGTACAGGAGCGTACTTTACAAGATACTTGACATCGTTTTCATAGGCACTCTCCTTGCCGCGGTTCTTGTATTCTTCGTGTTCTTCTTTGCCATGGTCAACAACGGAGTTCCTGACGAAACAGCGTGGAAGTATGCCCTCGGCTCAACCCTCTTCCTCGTCCTTGCGTGGTTCGTCGGTCCAGTCCTGATAATCCAGCTTTTGATTGAGAGGACGGTTCTCAAACCGATAAAGGGGATGACCAAGAGGCTTGAGAGAATGAGTGAGGGAGACTTAGATACACCCCTTGAGATTGAAGGAGATTACGAGATAAAGACTCTGGGAGAAGCCTTTGAGAGGATGAGGCTCTCCCTAAGGGCGCTCATAAGAAGGTTGAAGAAGTATGAGTCCTGAGGAAGAGATAAAGATAGCCCTTGACAGGGCTAGGCAGGGAACCGGAGCTTACTTCTTAGCTGTTCAGGACGTTCTGGGCTTCTTAACCATATACGTGGCGGATGTGGAGGATGCTTTCGTAAGGAGGTGGCTCCAGCGCCTTGAGACCAACATGGTGAGTTTCGCCACCCTTGAAACAGATAACTCAAACAGACCTCCCGAGTTCTCCTTCGGAGACCTTGGCAGGTATTACTACTACGTCGGCACTCTCTCACCTCAGCTTTACGTTGTGGGACTTTTCCCCAAGAGAGTGGGCGCAGCTAAGGTCCTGTACGCTATGGGGGGTGTGGTTGAAGAGCTCAGGCAGTTCACAGACCTTCTGAACGAGCTCAAGGAGTCCTCAAGGCAGAAGTACTTAGCCCAGAAGGAGAAGGAGGGTGAAAAGAAGGTAGTACGTAGGAAGAAGAGATACCTTTCCCAGCATCAGATAGAGGCTATAAAAGATGCCTTCATGAACGAGATAGGACCAGCTGGTGAGTACATATTCAACGCAACGCTGATTGAAAAGCGTTTCAACAGGAACCTCATGACCAAGGAGGATGCCTACGAGCTTATTGACTATCTCACAAAGGAGATAGACTCCCTTGAGAGGGCTGAAAAGTTTGTAAAGACAGCACTGAGCATAGTTGATGAAGAAGCTATATAATTCTTTTCCCATGGAAGAGGCGAGAATAAGAAAACTTGAGGCTCTCAGGGAAAGAGGCATAAATCCCTACCCTTATAAGTTTGAGGTCACAGACGCCATAGGGAATATAAGGAAGGAGTTTGAAACAGACCCTCCCGAGGGTCTCAGAGTTAGGGTGAGGGGAAAGGCAAAGAGGGTATCAAGAACGGAAGAGGGTTACATGGTCAGACTCTCGGATGAGGAGAACGTGGAGATACTTGTTTTTACAAAGGAGGAGGGCTTAAAGCCAGGGGAGGAGTACACCTTCACCGGCTTCCTGGTCAGGGTTGAAGGAAAGCTCAGCCTGAAAGAAGCAGAGCTCTCGGAGGGAGAGGTCCAGAGCATAAGAGAGATAAAGGAAAAATACGACAAAGACCCCAACAGGAAAAGGGTCTCCCTCGGCGGTAGGCTGGTAGCCCTCAGGAGTATGGGAAAGGCTATATTCGGGCACATACAGGACCTGACAGGTAAGATACAGATATACCTCAGGAAGGACATCGTTGGAGAGGAAAATTTCTCCTTTTTCAACGAGTTCATAGACCTGGGGGACATAATCGGGGTTAGGGGTGAGCTCTTCAGAACAAACACCGGAGAACTCACCCTTGAGGTTCAAAGTTTTAAGCTCCTCGCCAAGTGTCTTCATCCCCTTCCGGAAAAGTGGCACGGTTTAAAGGATGTTGAAGTTCGCTACAGACAGAGGTACCTTGACCTCATAGCGAACCCGGAAGCTCGCAGGACCTTTCTGCTCAGGAGCAGGCTCATAAGTGAGCTCAGGAGGTTCTTTGACGAAAGAGGCTTCGTTGAGGTGGAGACCCCCATACTCCAGACGGTTGCAAGCGGAGCGAACGCAAAGCCTTTTGTAACGTATCACAACTACCTTGAGATGAACCTCTACCTCAGGATAGCCCCCGAGCTTTATCTGAAGAGGCTCATAGTTGGTGGCTTTCCGAGGGTGTACGAGCTGGGAAGAAACTTCCGTAATGAAGGTGTGGACAGAACCCACAACCCAGAGTTCACGATGGTGGAGTTCTACACCGCATACTGGGACTACAACGACCTGATGAGGTTCACCGAGGAGCTCTTTGCCCACATCCTTGAGAAGACCGTGGGAAGTTTGAAGATAAACTACGAGGGAAAGGAGCTTGACTTCACACCACCCTTCAGGAAGGTCAGATACTTTGAACTTCTTAAAGAGAAAACGGGAAAGGACAAGGACTTCTTCCTCCGAGATTTAGAGGGGCTCAGGAAGCTGGCGAAAGAGCTTGAGATAAACAATTACGATAAACTGACCCACGCCAAGCTTATAGACAAGGTCTTTGAAAAGGTAGCGGAGGGGGACCTGATCCAGCCAACCTTCGTTATTGACTTTCCCAAACTACTCTCCCCCTTAGCCAAGACCCACAGGGAAGACCCCGACCTCGTTGAACGCTTTGAGTTAATAGTAGCCTCCTACGAGCTTGCCAACGCCTACACCGAGCTCAACGACCCCGCTGATCAGAAAAAGAGGTTCATAGAGCAGATAAAGGAGAAGGAGATGGGAGACGAGGAGGCAATGGACATGGACGAGGACTTCATAAGGGCTTTAGAGTACGGCATGCCTCCGACTGCGGGAGAAGGCATAGGGATAGACAGGCTGGTGATGCTCCTGAGTAATACCGACACCATAAGGGACGTTATACTTTTCCCTCACATGAGACCTCAATGGAGCGATTGATAAAGTTAAGATGACCCTGAGGAAGAGGGTTTTTCTCCTCACAGCAGCATCCTTCGCGGTAGCCATAGGCTTCGGAGCATACTATCAGGTTAAGCTCTACAGAGACCTTCTCAGGAAAGAGGAGGAAGGCTTTTGTCAAAGGAGCGTTGATGAGTTCTGGGAGCTGGTTGATCACCACAGGAAGACAGCTCGCTCACTCTCAAATTACATAGCAAAGGATCCGGAGGTTGTCCGCCTCTTTGATAGGGAAGACAGACAAGCCCTCTACAGGAGACTGAAGCCCCTTTACGAAGAGTTCAGCAGAGAGAAGCTCATCCGGGAGATGACCCTATTCAAACTACCTGCAAATCTCTTCCTTAACGTCAGGAATCCCGAGGCGAAAGCAAGGGACTCAAGCAGGACGAGACCGGATGTCGTTGAGGCGGGAAAGAGCTGTGTTACGACCGACGCTATCCTGATATGTATAAACTACGTAGGAATAAGGGCTGCGAGCCCGATAATGAAGGGCAGGAGAGCTCTGGGCGTTGTGTCCGTCGGGATAGATATGAAGGACTTCCTGAAACACTACACAGATATAACGGGAATAAAGGGCGGTTTGGCTGTCAGGGACGATGTCCTGAGAAGCTCTCTCCTGAAGAAGAGCTACGAGAGGTACGTAAAGGACAACGTAAAGAGAGGGGGCTACATCGTAACCCTGCAGAAGGGCTCCATAACAGCTGAAAAACTTGAGTTTACAGACAAGGGAGTCCTACCAACGGGAGAGGATATTCTCGTATGCAGTGAGCCTATAAAGGACTTCTCCGGGAGGACTATAGGCTTCTTCTTCACCTACACCGATACGAAAGCTCTTTCCTCCTCACTGGCGGTGGAAGGTCTTAAGAGCTTGATAGCAGGCTACCTCTTTATCTTCTCCGCCCTTTTTCTCTTGGTTCTCACAGCTTTAGGAAGGATATCTAAGAGGGTGGAGGAGCTACTCAGGCTGACAGAGCTCGTTAAGGAGAGGAAGTTCTCCGAGCTTCGGAGCTACAGGATATCCGGAAGCGGGGATGAGTTCAGCCTTATAGAGGAATCCATAAGGGAGATGGCGACAGAGATAGAGAGACATATAAACACCCTCACGAAGGAGGTGGAGGTTTACACCAACAAGGCTTACATAGACAGCCTCACCAAGGTTTTCAATCGCAGAGCCTTTGAGGAGTTCGGTGTAGAGCTGATTGAGAGGTTCATCGCCATGGGGAGGAAGATCTCCGTGCTCATGATAGACATTGACAACTTCAAAGAGATAAACGACACCTACGGACACCCTGTAGGAGATAAGGTCCTGGAGGAGGTTGGAACCCTTATAAGGGACGCCTTGAGGGAGACAGACATAGTCTTCAGGTATGGAGGAGAGGAGTTCATAGCCATACTTCCAAACACAGCCCTTGAAGGAGCCCTTCGGGCTGGAGAGAACGTCAGGAGGAGGCTTGAGAGCCACACCTTCAGGATTGATGGGAGAGAAATAAGGCTAACCGTCAGCGTAGGGGTAGCTCAAGTTCAGGAGGGAGACAGAAGCGCCAAGGATGTGATAGAGAGGGCGGATAAAGCCCTTTACATCGCAAAAAAAACGGGAAAGAACAGGGTATCTGCAGAAACATAACGTAGGTCAATGTAAGGAAAGCAACCAGCGGGTATATTCTTCCCACGGAGGTAGCTGATGAAGTTCATTCTTGTAAGCCAGGAAATCTGTCCCAGATGTGATAGAGCGAGGAAGATACTTAAGGAAATTCAGAAGGAACTCCCCTTTGAGTGGGAGGAGGTTGATATGTACGAGATGCTTGATACATTTACCTACTTGGGAATAGCTACGACGCCGGTCCTTCTCATTGACAGGGGAGATGAGGAGTACAGCGATGAAGACGTTGTTTTTATGGGTGAGCTCCCGAGGAAGTGGAGGCTCAAGGAGATAATTCAGGACTACCTGAAGGATCACCGCTCCTGAAGAGTCGGCGCTTCCCTTCTTAGCAAGAAGAAGAGAGCAACCGCAAGAACCATCATCAGGATAGTCGCAACCTGATTCCAGGTAAGCCCCAGCCCGGGTATTGGTGGGGTCACACC
>JALSTO010000326.1 GCA_026983685.1 Aquificaceae bacterium
AGCCTTTCAGAGTGGGGGTCTGGATACCTGTTGAAGGGTATCCCCTTGAGAGCCTCCGAGACCCGCCCTTTGAGGTCTGGGGGCAGGTCGTAGGGCAGTTCGTTTGATGAGAGCTTGATCGGAGCGGGTGTGGTTTCGGTTTTGTAGGCTTTGAGATTCTTAAGCCTCTTGGAGAACATTAACTCAGGCTTGCTCCTCTGCAGGCTTCTCTTCCTTCTCTTCCTCCTCTACCTTCTTCAGGTACATCTCAAGCTCCGCAACGGTGGATTCCTGAAGTTTGTCCTCAAGGATACCTTTTATCAGCCTGTTGAGCTTCTTAGCATCTCCCATAGCTATACCGTTGAGGACGAGGTAGAGCCTTTTGGGCAGAGAAAGAGAAACCTTTTTATACCTGGGACCACCTCTTCTCCTTCCTTTCTGAGCCATCGTTCACCTCCTAATACCTTAATTGTTATTTATTTTAATACTTTATTACTTACTTTTCAAACTTTTTATTGAACTCAATTGCATGATCAATGAGCTCACAGTAAACTCTGAAAGGTGTAAGGATTATCTCAATTCTCTTGTTCGGTTCCGCAAGACAGCAGGCGGAGTTAAGGATGTCCTTCAGGAGTTCAAGCTTGGTGTTTATGGTGCTGAAAAGCTCAAGCCTGTCTATCTCCCTGCCTATCTCTTCAGGTATGCTGGATAAGAAGGTTATATCAAAGTTGAATACCTCGTACTCGTCGTATATGCTGTCAAGAACCTCCTCAAGTCTGATGAGGAATTCCTCTTCCACCTTAAGGAGAAAGTCCTTAAGGAACTTGAGCTCCTTTCCTTCCAGGAAAGACTCTCCGAGTATCTTGGTCTCCTCAATGTCCGCCTTTATCTCCATCTTTATACCTGTAAGGAGGTCTATGTTGAACCTCAGTACCCTGTCACAGACCAGCACCTTCTCAAGTATTTTCAGCTTCTCCATGCCTTTGGTAGCTCCTCAATATGAATTATACCTGCTTCTCTCAGATACTCCCTGAAGTCCTCTATCACCTCAAAGCCCTGAGACCTCAGAAGTTCGCCCACCTTCCTGTTTATCCTCTCTCCGTGCTCGTCAAGGTCGTAAAGCAGTATCGCTCCCTCCCATCTTCCCTCAAGTATATCCGGGAGGTCCGCAAAGCGCTTACCCGACAGGGATATTATGTTTCTTATGCGATATCTTTTAAGCGCCTCCTCATCCCTCTTACCCTCAACGAGCACGGGATATCTCTTGGAATGTTCCCTCAGTTTGCCAAGCCAGTCGGGAAGGCTCTTAAAGTCCATGCCTCAGATGCTTCATCACATGCCACATGTCCTTGTCTCCCCTCCCTGAGAGGTTCACCACCACGATCCCATCCCTGCGGAGCTCCCTCGCCACCTCAACAGCCTTTATAACTGCGTGGGCTGACTCAAGGGCTGGGATTATGCCCTCGGTTCTGGAAAGAAGCTTGAATCCCTCAAGAGCCTCCTCATCGGTGGCGGATATATACTGAGCCCTTCCCGACTCTTTAAGGTAGGAGTGCTCCGGACCTACACCCGGGTAGTCAAGACCTGCGGATATGGAGTGGGTCGGAAGTATCTGTCCTTCTTCGTCCTGAAGGAAGTAGCTTTTCATACCATGGAGGACCCCTACATGACCGCCCGTCAGGGAGGAGGCATGCATACCCGTCTCTATACCGTAGCCCGCAGCCTCAACCCCTATGAGCCTTACCTCTTTGTCTTCTATGAACGGGTAGAAGATACCCATGGCGTTGGAGCCACCCCCGACACAGGCAACGACCGCATCGGGAAGCCTGCCTTCCGCCTCAAGTATCTGCCTCTTGGTCTCATGACCTATTACGCTCTGGAAGTCCCTCACTATCATGGGGAAGGGATGGGGACCTACAACAGAGCCTATGACGTAGTGGGTGGTTCTGACGTTGGTGACCCAGTCCCGGAGTGCTTCGTTTATGGCATCCTTGAGAGTTCTGCTTCCGCTCTTTACTATCCTCACCTCCGCTCCCAGTAGCTCCATTCTGAAGACGTTGAGCTCCTGCCTCTGGGCATCCTCCTCGCCCATGTAAACGGTGCACTCAACTCCGAGGAGGGCACAGGCGGTAGCGGTGGCAACTCCATGCTGTCCCGCTCCCGTTTCCGCTATCACCCTCTTCTTTCCCATCCTCTTTGTGAGGAGAACCTGACCGAGGGTGTTGTTTATCTTGTGGGCTCCTGTGTGGAGGAGGTCTTCACGCTTCAGGTATATCTTTGCACCTCCCACATGGGAGGTGAGGTTTGAGGCAAAGTAAAGGGGCGTTGGTCTTCCCGCATAGACCTCAAGGAGCCTTCCGAGCTCCTCCTGGAAGTCCACATCCTCCTTTAGTTTCAGGTAGCTCTCCTCAAGCTCCTCAAGGGCATACATCAGGGTCTCGGGGATGAACTTTCCTCCGAACTCTCCGAAGTATCCTCTCTCATCGGGAAGCATAGCCCTATCATTATAAGTCGTTGTGATCTCTGTCAGGAAAGATAGATTTAAGAGATGACATAGTTTATGGATAGGAGGAAGAGAGAGCTATGCTATGATATTGAGACTGCATTTCATATAGCAGGAGCCCGGAATGATTGAGGGGAGCCAGAGCCTGTTCCTTGAGCTGATAAACGACATCATCTACATGATAAGCCTGGGCGAAGGCGAGAACCCATCCACCGCAAGGGTTGATTACATAAACAGCAGGGTAAAGGACATAACGGGCTTTGAACCGAGGGACTTCATGAACAACCCCTCTCTCTGGTCAACGCTCGTTCATCCCGAAGACAGGGATGGGGTTCTCAGGGTAACCCTGAGGATGATGAAGGAAAAGAGGGGAGGAGTCAGGGAGTACAGGGTTAAGACGAAGTCGGGGAGCTACATATGGGTTGAAGACAGGATAATACCAGTACTTGAGAAGGGAAAGGTTATAGGTTTTGTGGGGGTTGCGAGGGATATAACCAAGAGGAAGGTCCTTGAGGAGCTCTCCATCACAGCCCTTGAGGAGGATATTGAAAACCTGCTCTCATCCGCTGTCAAAAGGGTTAAGGATGCCCTCAATGCGGACCTCGTTGTCGTGTATGAGGTTCCCGAAGGAGAAAGGGAAGGTGTCCTGAGGGCTGGTGCAGGAGTTAAGGAAAAGCTCATAAACAGGCTCAGGTTACCTCTTGAGGAGGGGACGGAGTTTCACTACGCCTTTTACTCCAGAAAGCCCGTGGTTATAAAGGATACGGAGAGGGAGAAGAGATTCAGGCTCTCTTCAGATACCTTCCTGCTCGGGCTAAAGAGCGGTCTCTGTCTTCCCGTAAGGGAGGGACCCAACCTCTACGGGACCTTCTGCATTTATACCAAAAGGAAGAAGGAATTCTCCGAGGAGGAGGTCAGGTTCGCCCAGTCGGTAGCAAACCTGATAGGGCTTGCCCTCAGAAGGCAAAGGTTTGAAAAGAGGCTTGAAAGCTCGGAGAGAAAGCTCCAGAAGGTGAACAGACTCTACAGAACCCTATCGGAAATAAGCGCCGTGATCCTCAAGGGCGGGAAGACGGACGAAGTTCTGGCTGAGGTGTGCAGGGTATGTGTTCAGCACGGAGGCTTCAAGGCTTCCTGGATAGGTCTTCTGGAAGACTCCCGCCTTAAGGTTCTTTGCAGTTACGGAGATATAGAGAACTTCCTTGAAAGGGTTGAAAAGCCCATACTTGAGAGGATAGAAAGGGGAAAAGGTCCCTGCGGGAGGGCTATGGTAGAGGGAAGGATGATAATAAACAACGACACCGAGAGCTCCGTTGACGACGAGAGGCTCAGAAAGGAGATGCTCAGGAGAGGCTTTCTCTCCTCCGCCTCAATCCCTATCCTGAAGGAGGGAAAGGTCGCAGGTCTGTTCGTCCTCTACGCAGGAGAAAAGGGCTTCTTTGACGAGGAGACCGAGTCCCTGGTCAGGGAGATAGGAGAGGAGATAACCTTCTCAATAGAGTTCACCGAGAAGGAAGACAGGCTGAACAAACTCTCCCTTGCGGTTGAGCAAAGTTCCGACTGGATACTTATAACGGACAGGAACGGAAGGATACAGTATGCCAACGAGTCTGTTTCTAAGATTAGCGGATACAGGCTTGATGAACTCATAGGTAAGAAAACAAACATCTTCAAGTCAGGAAAGCACAGCCAGAATTTCTACAGGAGGCTTTGGGGGAAGGTTCTAACTGGTGAGACCTTCAGGAGCGTATTCATAAACCGCAGGAAAGATGGCAGGCTCTTTTACCTTGACCAGACCATAACACCCATAAAGGACAAGCTGGGAGAGGTTGTGGGCTTTGTTGCTACTGGTAAGGACATAACTCAGGAGAAGGAGCTTAAGGACAGGCTCAACTACATAGCCTACTACGACCCGATAACGGAGCTACCCAACAGGGTGAACTTCGTTGAGAGGCTTAACTTTTCAATCTCAAGGAATAAGATGCTCTCAAAGAACCTTGCGGTTTTATTCATAGACATTGACAGGTTCAAATACGTGAACGACACCCATGGCTACATAGTAGGGGACAGTGTGCTCAAGGAGGTGGGCAGACGCATTCGCTCCGTTGTGAGGGAAGGTGATACGGTGGCACGCTTAGGTAGTGATGAGTTCGGAGTTGTCCTTACGGACTTGGCCACCAAAGAAGACATACCCCGAGTTATAGGAAAGATATTCTCCGAAATGGAAAAACCCATAAATGCGGAGGGTGAGGAGCTGAGGCTTACCCTGAGCGTAGGAGTCTCTGTCTATCCCGAGGACGGAAGAGAGGGAGAGGAGTTGATAAAGAAGGCGGAGATGGCACTCGCTCACGCCAAAGAGGACACAAGGAACAGCTATCAGTTCTTCAGGGAAGAGATGAACGCCAAGATAACAGAAACCCTGCTGATGGAAAAGCACCTCTTTAGGGCTACCGAGAACGAAGAGTTCCTCCTATACTTTCAGCCCTACTTTGACCTGAAAAACCTCAATCCCGTTGGTATGGAAGCACTCCTGCGCTGGAAGAGTGAAGACCTTGGCTTTGTATATCCCTCCAAGTTCATACCCATCCTTGAGAGCACGGGTCTGATAGTTGAGGTAGGGAACTGGATACTGAGGAAGGCGTGTGAGGTTGCCCAGAAAACAGGTAAGGTCGTCTCGGTGAACGTTTCCCCTGTTCAGTTCAAAGACAGGGAATTACCCAAAAGAATAGAGAATGTTATAAATGAAGAGGGATTGAATGGCGGTTACATTACCCTTGAGATAACGGAGAACCTACTAATGGACGATGTGGAGTTCGCTTCAAAGAGCTTAAGAAAGTTAAAGAGTCTCGGTATAAGGGTGGCGATAGATGACTTTGGAACGGGTTACTCCTCCCTTGCATATCTGAAAACTTTGCCCGTTGATTTCCTGAAGATAGATGTCTCCTTCGTCAGGGACATAGACAGAGACCCCGATGACAGGGCTATTGTGAACGCCATAATCCAGCTTGCCAAGAACCTGGGTCTTAGAACCATAGCGGAGGGCATAGAGAACGAGAAACAGCTTCAAATACTGAAAGACATGGGCTGTGATTTCGGTCAGGGCTACCACCTTGCAAAGCCTATGCCCGAAGAGGAGCTTATGACCTTCCTTAAGATATAATTTCTTATGGAATGAAACCTTACAATCCCAAAGAGATTGAAGAAAAGTGGCAAGAGCGCTGGGAAGAGGAAGGAGTGTTCAGCTCCGAGGAGAGGGGAGAAAAGTGTTACGTCCTTGAGATGTTTCCCTACCCTTCGGGTCGCATACACATGGGGCACGTCCGCAACTACACCATAGGGGACGCAATAGCACGCTTCCTGAGGATGAGGGGCAAGAGCATACTCCATCCCATGGGCTGGGACGCCTTCGGGCTTCCTGCGGAGAACGCGGCTATAAAGCAGGGGATACATCCCGCCGAGTGGACTTACGAGAACATCAACTACATGAGAAAACAGCTCAGGCTCTTGGGCTTTTCCTACGACTGGGATAGGGAAATCGCCACCTGCGACCCCGAATACTACAGGTGGAACCAGTGGATATTCCTCAAGATGTATGAGAGAGGGATAGCCTACAGGAAGAGCGCCGTGGTGAACTGGTGCCCCCACGATGAGACGGTGCTCGCCAACGAGCAGGTGATAGAGGGCAAGTGCTGGAGGTGCGGAACCCCGGTGGTTCAGAGGGAAGTGCCCTCATGGTTTTTAAGGATAACCGACTACGCGGAGCGTCTCTTAAAAGACTTAGAGAAACTAAAGGGGAAGTGGCCCGAGAGGGTCATAGCCCAGCAAAGGAACTGGATAGGGAAGTCCGAGGGAGCGCTTCTGAAGTTTATGGTGGGAGACACCCCCATTGAGGTCTTCACCACGAGACCCGACACGGTTTTCGGAGCTACCTTCATGGTTCTTGCGCCCGAGCATCCCATCACCCTTGAGCTTGCCAAGAGGGGCGGAAGGCTTGAGGAGGTGAAGGAGTTCGTTGAGAGGGTGAAAAGGTGCAGGGATAGGGAGAGCAAAGACAAGGAAGGTGTCTTCCT
>JALSTO010000327.1 GCA_026983685.1 Aquificaceae bacterium
GGCCCTAACACGCCAGTCCTCATGCTTTATGTTTTCTTCAAATATCTGACAGAAGCCTCCATATCCTATGTTACCCAACGCTCTCACACAACTTATACGCATAAGGGTATCGTCTCTGTACTCCTCATACACTTTCATTATCAGCTCAGAGGCTTCCAAGAGCTTGTAACTGCCGACAGCTTCTATAAAAGCTCTCAGAAAAATAGCCTTTTCACTATCAGAGATAAGATAAGCTCTGATGTATTCATCAAGTTCAAAAAATCTCTCACGGAAGATAGCTATTATGTTGTACCATACAAACTCAATGAACTTGAAGCTGACACTTGAACATCTTGATAAGTTATGAAGGACAACATCTATCTCTTCCACCCTTTCAATAAGAAGGGAGTAAGCGTAGGACATCCTTGCTATAGCCCATTCAGCCTCAGTCCTTTCTATCTCCACCTCTAACTCTTTCTTAATGGGGAAAATCTTGAGATAACCGAGCTTCTCATAATAGACCACTCTGGTCGCCAGGAAGAAGCTCTTCGTCTTTTTTACGTAGTAATCAACTACGCCGTAGTCCCTGGCTATCTTCCTTGCAAACTCTCCCTCTTCCCCTTTGAACTTCCTTGATATCTCTATGCATACGTCTCCCAAAGCTTCAAGCTCTACAGAACCTTTCGGTCTGTCAATGGCTTCTCCATAGTACATAGCCATAATCAGCTGATCGGTGAACTTTTCATACGCCCTGCGATACCTCCTGTCCCTGTAATCAACCACTACTCTATGGACCAGAGTTATCAGGAATAGAAGAAGGTCCGCTGAAAGAAGTATCAGAATAGCCCAAATCAGTATGGTCCTTACGGTCTGCGGGTCCAGTAGCCTTATACGTTCAAGTATTAAGCCAATATCACCACCAGTAGCGTCCATATATATCAAATCCTCTCCTTGTGTAAAGGCCAGCTCTGTACTCATTTATAAAGGAGGTTCCAAAGCTAAACTTCTTATTTATTCTGTACTCAGCTCCAAAACCAAAGGAGCTGGTCCTGTATTTCAAAACATCTTCGGTCGCCTCCAGTCTCTCCGAAGAGGTCCCTGCAGAGACATACAGAAATGCATACCAGCGGTTTCTCTTGTAGCTCAGCCTGTTAGCAAGTGTGTAGGTGCCTCCGTCAACGTTAAGATAGAGGCTCGCGGTATAAAAGAAGCCTCTGGGCAGATAAAGAATAAACGAAGGTATTAAAAGAATGACCTCAGACCTGCGGAAGTTCATGTATCTCACACTCGTCCCTATCTCAAATCCCTTTAACGTCCTGAACAAGCCTCCGCCAGCGCTGAACTGCGGTAGGAAAGATGGGTCTGGAGATAGGTCTATGCTGATATATCCCCACACTTTACCGATAAGCTTCCTGTATAGCTCCCCATAAACCTGAGAATCCGAAGTGTTAAATCTATTTACGAGTCTATACCCTGCGATAAGGGTGCCTTCTAAAAAGGGTTTATACTTCAGCTCTGTGTAGAACTCACGATCTACGAAGTTCCTGTTCTTGTACCAGAAATACTTAAAGCCTAACCTAACACTCTTAAGCTCTGGGAAAATCCTCGCAAAAGTTTTTTTTTACTCCTCCTGTTCTCAGAAGCCTTCGTTATTGTGTAGAGATGGAGTATATCTCTATCTTCGGGATACTTCTTTCTGAGTTCAGAAAATACTTCGTGAGCTCTTTGTCTGTTTCCTGAAATCATGTAAAGCCTGCCCAGCTTGATACCGACCGTATAGCTCTTCTCCTCTTCATAAAGCTTTTCTAAGAGCTTTATAGCTTCGTCAAGTTTCCCCTCACTTTCAAGCTTCTCAACCATGTCCATAACCTTTTTTATCTCCACCTTGCGTCTCTCATCCGCAATTTTTGGATCAAACTGCTCAAGCTCTTTATATATCCTCAAAGATTCATCGTACTTTCCCTGCCAGTACAGAACTCTCGCCAGCTGGAGTTTTACCTCCCTGCTGTCTGGATACATATCGGAAAGCTCACGGTATATATCCTCCGCACGCTTAAGGTCCTTTTTCTTGATATAAAGGGAAGCAAGTTTCATGCCCACATCGTAAGTAAAGAACTTGGTTCTCCCTTTCTTACGCATATTGGGAACAACCATGCGATCGGGAGCCAGCAGACACCTTCTCACAAACGAGTCGGGGAAAACAAGCTTAGCTCTGCGGAGAAGCCTTTCAGCATTCTCTTTTCTGTTGAAGAATCCAGCTCTTAAGGTGTACATCCCTCCTATCTTTTCTATCCGTAGGTCGGGAAGATACATAACCTTTTTGAACAGAGACTTCAGAGCCCGGAGGTCTTTTGAGCTTGCGAGCTGTACACAATAGTATTCTGAGGAAAAGGCAAATGCAGGAAGCAATATCAATAGTATAAGAAGCCTGTTCACTGCAACATCCTTTCTATTTTGTGAATCAAATAGTTGAGGCTAAATGGCTTGGTTAAATAGTCAACCGCTCCCAACTGAAAAGCCCTTTCTATATTGAAGTCCTGAGACAGCACACTTATTATTATAACTGGTGTGTTGTAACCCGCATCTCTTATCTCCTTCAAGGCATCAAAACCGGACTTCCCCGGCATATTTATATCCAGCAGAACCAAATTCGGCTTGAATTCCTCCATATATTTTAAAATCTCTTCAGCATTATCAATCCACTTTGCATCAATACCTCTATTCTTCAGAGAAGTTTCTATAAGCTTGCCTATTGCCCTCTCGTCATCAACGATCAGCACCCTCATCCTGTTTAGCTATTTTACAGACTGAGAGGCGTAATATTTAGTCTAAAGCTCTTGCTAGAACCTTGATCTCTTTCTCCAAGCTATCAATCTCATCAGATAAACTCTCTATGTTCTCCAAAATGGAAGATGCGGTGGCGTTCTGTTCCTCTATTGCTGTAGCTATTTCGGCGAGGAATTTCCCGATCTCTTCCGACAGATTGTTGTTTTCTTCAACAAACCTCCTTATTTCTTCAAAGGTATAAGTTGTCCTTACCGCTCCCTCTTTGAAATTCTCAAAACTACCTTTAAGTCCATTTATATTCTTTTCCACCTGAGAGAGTTTATCCACTATTGAGTCCGCAAACTCGTTTGTTTTCTCCGCGAGCCTCTTCACTTCCTCCGCAACAACCGCAAATCCTCTACCAGCCTCCCCAGCCCTTGCAGCTTCTATGGAGGCGTTCAGGGCTAAAATGGTAGTTCTCTCCGCTATAGAGTTGATCTCTTTTATGGCGGTTTTGATATGGTCAAAGGAATTTATCACGCTCCCAAGCTCAGTAGCAATACGTTCCACATGACCGCTCATATACTTAACTTCCCTCTCACCCACATCTACACGCTGGGTGGTTTCTCTTGACTTTTTCATCAGGATATCCATCTCCCTTTTTATGGAGAAAACATTCTCGGATATAGACCTTATCGTTTGAGTGAACTCCTCCATTGCGGTGTTTATTCCGTGACTCATGTCCCTTACGCGGTTTACGGAACCTTTAAAGCGTGAGAGTATGAACCTCGTTATCAACTTTGCATAAATGAGATTCCATACAGTTTTTGAAAGCTTCTTTATGGTGTTCATGCTCTTCAGGAGCTCTTCGGGGAGCTCCTCTCTCCTTTGACGCTTTGCAAAGAACCTCATGAGTAGAACCTCTCTATCAGGTCAACACCGCACTCAAGGTTCTCAAGCCAGTCCAGAAACTTGTTAACGTTATCCCCGCTGAAGATGGCACCATGCTGAGGAGCGATCATCTTCGGCTTAAGCTCCCTGACTTTTGAAACCCAGAGCCTCAGAGCTCTGTTGGATGCCATATACCTTCTGTGGAAGCCTTCCATGAACTCAACGTGTCTTTCAAAGTCCTCTACAAACAGGTATCTCTCCCCGTGAGGAAAGACAGAAGCGCCTATATCTCCTGAAAAGAGTATCCCAGACCTCTCATCAAAGAGGGAGAAGTTGCCTGTGGAGTGGAGAAAGTGGGACGGCACGAACCTTACCCTGGACCCGGAGGCGAGAGTCAGGTGTCCGCCTCTGTCCTCAATTCCCACTATCCTGCTTGAGTCTATGTAACCAAAATGCGGAATGAACCTGACCCACAGCTTGCTTATGTAAACCTTGGCTGGAGTGTTATTGAGCCACAGAGCGAGCCCAGAGCTTACATCAGGGTCCTGATGGGTAAAGAATACGTATTCAATGTTCTCGGGCTCAACGTAGGTGGAGACTATAGCTAACACTCTCGGTAAGGTATAGACACTGCCGGGGTCAAGGAGCATAGCTTTACCACCGCTGATAATAAGGTACTGATTTGTTTGAACAAGTCCCTCCTCCTCCTGCTCTTCCCAGCCGAGCCATACGAACCTGTGGTCCTTATCCTCGTAAAGAACCTTACCCCTCACCGCTTCTTCCACAGCCTCGCCCTCCTATTTTTCTGTAAACAAATACTCAGTAGGAAATTCTATCAGAATATTAAGTGCTATACTTAAACTTGGTGAAGCTCATAGCAATAGTCGGCTATCACAACTCTGGGAAGACGAGCCTCATAGAAAGGCTGATCGGAGAGCTGAAGGCTAAGGGGCTCAGGGTGGGTTACATAAAGCATGACCCCAAGGGGCACGGTGAGACCGACAGGGAAGGGAGCGATACGTACAGGGTCTTTCAATATGCGGACAGGGTAGCCCTCGCCTCTCCGGACAGGACTACTCTATGGGACAGGGGGGAAAGGGATCCCCTATCAATAGCGAGAGAGTTCTTCAGTGGTTTTGATGTTGTCATACTTGAAGGCTATAAGTCCCGAAAGGACATACCCAAGATAGGAGTTGGGGGGGTTGAGGCGGAGAACATGATTTTGAGAGTTGAAGGTAGCGATCAGGTAGGCGATATTATAGAACTACTCATGAGTATGGAGGACAACCTATGAGTATGAAGTGCCTTGAGCACAGGGAGTTGTGTCCCTTCTGCCACAGGATAGCCCTCAAGGTCTGCGAGTATTCAGACCCCTACCCGAGGGTGGAGGCCACCTGTGAGTGCTGTGGTTACAAGTCCTACGACGTTCCCATGGAGCTGAACAGGGAGACCTTCTTCAAGATACTGGACAAGCTTTCGCGGAAGGAGATAGGAGAGATATGCATTGACGACCAGTGCGGTTCAAGGGAGATAATTAAGCTCCTTAGGGAAGGGAGGTACACCGAGTACAGATGTCTTGAGTGCGGGGCGGAATGGAACAGCGATGAGGTAGGGAGGGCTATAAAGAGGGTCAAGTCCCTCCAGAAGCATGTGGTCAACGGAACCAACCTCATGGATGTCCTCAGGGCGGAGGAAGGAGAGTGTCCCCTCTGCGGTTGGGATATAGGACATCTTCACGAGGGCTACGCTGTAGAGATAAGGTGTCCTATATGCGGCTATCACAACCAGTTCAAGGAAGAGTTCCCCGAAAAAGAACCTCCTCCGGAGGTCTGTGCCCAGTTTGAGAAACCAGAGGAGACAGGATGAAGCATCCCTTTCAGGAGCTCCAGAGGTATATGAACTGGAAGGAGAGGTTTCTATCCGATTACGAAAAGATAGACGGATCAGACCTTGAGCTCATAAGGGAGGAAGTGAAGGAGTTTCTGGGAGAGGAGCCCGATGAGAGGCTCCTCAAAGCGGTCAGGTCAATGTACGTTGGTGGTATGGAGAGGAGGGTTGAGGACCCCGAGATAAGGAGGTGGACTAACTGGTCGGCGGTAAAGACCTACAGAACCTTCAATCGCTTCCCGAACCTGTCGGATATGGAGCTCTCCTTTGTCTTCTACTCAATAGGCAAGCTCTTCGTTCCTCTGCTGATGCATGAAAGGGGTGTCAAGTCCCAAGCCTTCAAGTCCCTCAGCAGAGAGGAGCAGGAGGAAGCTGTCTTTGAGGAGCTTGATACCATATGGGAGACCCAGCTTACCCTTATACTTCAAGCTCTTCAGTTCCTTGACCTGAACTCTATAAGGAAGTGAGCTCCCCTTTTGGAAGGTAGAGCGGATATGCTCCAGCCATGGTCTTCAACTATCTTCTTGACTACCGCCATTCCCAGACCCATACCCTTTGGATTGCTTGAGTAGTAAGGTATGAATACCTTATCCCTTTCCTCTTCAGGTATTCCCTTCCCATCGTCGTAGTACTCAAGCCTGTTATCCTCAACCCTTATTCTTATCCTCTTTGCACCCCACTCTATGCTGTTGTTTATGAGATTGTAAAAGAGCTCCCTGAGGAGCGAGCGGTCCGCCCTCAGCCTTATGTCTCCCTCAACCTTTATCTCCACACCAGTTGAAGAATACAGTCTTCGTACCTGGTTCAGAACCTCTGAAAGCTGAAGTTCTTCAAGCCTCATATCCCTATCTGGGGTAAGGTGTTTAAACTGGTTGACGAGATCGCTTATCCTGTCAATCTCTTTGATTATCAGGGTGGTCAGCTCTGAGAACTTCTCGGGCTCTATACCATCCCTGCCTGCGTACCTCATCAACCTCTCAAGGTTGAGCCTTATGGGTGT
>JALSTO010000328.1 GCA_026983685.1 Aquificaceae bacterium
GAAGGTGTTAGTCATAAAACCTACCGTTATGAACCAGAATATGGGTTCAAGATACCCTTCAGCCAAGGACACAACACCTTCGGAAGCACCGAGGAGGGACATCATATAAAGGACAAGCCCCTTGCCCCAGAAGGTAAGAGGAAGGGCTATGAGAAAGGAAAGCAGAAGACCCACCGATAGAACGGGGGAAGGGTCCTTACCAGCACCCACCTTCTGGGCTACGAGAACGCTCGTGCCTGTGTAGGAGAGCGCCATCAGGGAGTATATGAACCAGAGGAGTGAAAGGCTGAAGCCCACCGAAGCAACCGCAGAGGCAGAGATTCCAGAAACGAGAACGAGGGAAAACATGCTCTCCACTGTGTAGAGGAGGTTGACCACTATTATGGGAAAGGCGAGCTTGAGTATCTTTCGGGCGTTTTCCCTTAGCGGGGCAGAGGGGTCTATGAGGACTTTCTGCATAAGGTATTCATTATAATTTCACCGCGAAGCGGTCCTTTTAAACAACTCTCACCTCAAGTTCTTCCTCTCCGTAGAGGTGGACCGCACAGGCGAGGCAGGGGTCAAAGGAGTGGATAGTCCTCAGTATCTCAAGGGGTTCCTTTGGATCGTGAAGCCTGTGCCCCACGAGGGAGGCTTCGTAGGCTGAGGGTTGTCCCTTTGCGTCCCTGGGAGAGGCGTTCCAGGTTGTAGGGACAACCGCCTGATAGTTGGCTATCTTTCCATCTTTAATCTGAACCCAGTGGGAGAGCGAGCCCCTCGGAGCTTCCATCAAGCCTAAGCCCTTTGCGTCCCTTTCCCAGCTGGAAGGTTCCCACTTCTCACCGTTAAAAACATCGTAGTTTTCGTTCTTTATGTTCTCCAAGAGCTTTGAGAACCATCCTCTCATAGCGTCTGCGTAAACCTTAGTTTCAAGCCCTCTCGCAAGGGTTCTGCCGAGGGTGGAGTAGAGGGCGTTGAGGGGAAGGTCAAGACCTTTCAGAACTATACCCACCTCCTCTCTTATGCCGTAAAGGTCTCTTGCATACATCGTGAGGACTCTCGCAAGGGGTCCTACCTCAACGGAGTAGCCCTTGTATCTGGGAGCTTTAAGCCAGGAGTACTTACCCTCAACATCAAGATGCTCGTAAGGGGGCTGGGGTCCCGTGTAGTTTAGCTCAGTCTCACCCTCCCAGGGGTGGAGAGGCTTGTCGTCCCCGACCGAGTACCTGTACCAGCTGTGGGTGATATACTCCTTAACCTCTCTGTAGTCAACGTCTTCAAAGTCTTTCAGATTCCTGCCCTTTATAAAGGTGGGCGGTATGAACCACCTCCCTTCCCTGTAGGAGTCTCCCTCAGGCTCCCCAAGGACGAGAAAGTTCCCAAGCCCTTCCCCCTTAAAAAACCACTCCCTGTAAAACTGACCGAGGGCTATGAGGTCGGGAAGATAGACCTTCTCAACAAACTCGTTCATCTCATCTATTAGGCTCTTCACCCTTCCGAGCTTCTCCATGTTTACAGCTGTGTCGCTTGCAGGGTTTATGGGGCAAGGCATACCTCCGACCGCAAAGTTGGGATGGGGGTTCTTTCCCCCGAATATGGTGTGAACCTGAACTATCTTTGTCTGCCAGTCAAGAGCATCAATGTAGTGGGCAAGGAGCATCAGGTTTAGCTCCGGTGGGAGCTTATACTCGGGATGCTTCCAGTAGCCCTTACTGAATATACCGAGCTGTCCCCTCTCAACCTGTTTGATAACCTTCTTCTGAACGTCCGCAAAGTATCCGGGAGTTGACTTTTCATAGCTTGAGAACCTCCTCGCAAGCTCGGAGGTCTTTTGGGGGTCAGCCTTGAGAGCTTGAACAGGGTTCACCCAGTCAAGGGCGTGAAGGTGGTAGAAGTGAACCACGTGGTCGTGGACGAACAGCGTCCCTATCATCAGCTTCCTTATGAGGGAGGCATTTTCGGGAACCTTTATGCTCAGGGCATCCTCAACAGCCCTTATTGAGGCAAAGGCGTGAACTGTTGTGCATACCCCGCATATCCTCTGAGCAAAAGCCCATGCTTCTCGCGGGTCCCTTCCCCTCAGTATTATTTCTATTCCCCTCACCATAGTCCCGGAGCTGTATGCCTTCTCTATAATCCCTTCCTTTACTTCCGCCTCAATCCTGAGGTGACCCTCTATCCTCGTCACGGGGTCAACGACAACCCTCTTCATCCCTCTTCCTCCTCTATAGACTCCGCCACAAGGTCAACGAGGCTTATAAATCTGTAATCCCTTCCGAGCTCCTGAGAGCTTTTGCTCAGGGCGAGCATACAGTTAGCACAGTAGCAGGCAACATCCTTAACACCGGCCTTATCAAAAAGCTCAGCCTTGGCGAGGAAAGCCTTCTGCCTGTGGTAGTCAGCCTCGTGTTCCACGACTACACCGCCACCCCCACCGCAACAAATGTTCTTTTCGGGGAACTCAACCGAGTCCTTAAAGTCCTGTGCAAGGAGCTTTAAAATCTCCCTCGGCTCCTTCAGGACTCCTCCCCTCCTTCCTATCTGACACGGATCGTGAAGAGTTATCTTATCAATCACCCTTTTAGGGAGGGTAAGCCTTCCTTCCTTGACCATCTTATAAATAAACTCAACTACGTTCAGGACCTCCATGTCCCACTCTCGGGGAAATACGTTTGGTGCTACGAACCTCATTGATTGATAGGCGTGTCCACACTCGGGAGCTATTATCGTCTTTATCCCAAGCTCCTTTGCACCCTCAAGTATCCTCCTGAGAAGCTCCCGTGTTACTTCCCTGCTCTGGGTAAATAGTCCGAAGTTTGTAGCTTCATGGGCTTTGGTGGACACGGTCCAGCTCACACCCGCCTTGTTGAGAACCTTGGCTGTGGATGCCACTGAGGAGGGATACTTCATCAGCTCTATTGAGGAGGGTATGTAGAGGTAGTCCGCCTTCCGGTCAACGGGTATCTCCACCTCCCATTCGTCGGAGATGAAATCTATCCTGCTCAGGAATGTGGGAACATCAACGCCGAGGGGACTTCCCTTCTCAATCGCGGTGTTCGTAGCCTCCGCAAGGTCTTCCGGAACGAGTCCCGCCTGTGTGAGGGCACCTCTGACTATGGAAACGAGGCGGGGGGTGTCTATGCCCATGGGACAGACCTTGGTGCATCTGTCGCACATGGTGCAGGTGTAAAAGGCGAGCTTTACCTGCTCTCTGAGCTTCTCCGAGGTTATCTTGACACCAAAACCGAGAAGTTTTTTAACTCTTCCCAAGAGGGTGTAGTTTTCCTTGTATATATCTCTGAGAAGGTCCGCCTTGTAGGCAGGAGTGAGAGTTGGGTCAATCTTTCCTGATATGTTCTCACCCATATAGAAGAGGCAGGCTTCCGCACAGAGCCCGCACCTTACACAGGCTTCAAGGTAGGAAGCTACCTCCGTGTTTACCGAGCTCTTGCAGAAGTTGTAAAAGGTCTCTACCTCTCTTTGGGTTATCTCCTCCTTGTGTTCCACGCGAAGCGTCATTTTAGAACTCCTTTCTCTTTTGCCCACTTTCCATATTTTTTATCCGCCTTTGCTATATGCGTATATATCCAGCCCCAGCAAAAAGAAAGTTCCTGGGCGAAACGTTTTACATCTCCCTCACATACAGAACCATGAAGTTTCTGGACTTCCCTCCTGAATACTTCATGAAGCTTCTCATGGGCAGGTAATTCAGGGTAACCTATCTTCCGCATAAACTCCTCTTCATCGGACAAATGCTTCTCTACATAAGAGAGAAGCCCCTCACGAAAAAAATTACAGGCATCCTCTTTCTTCCCTTCTCGGAGGAGGGCATAAACTTGGTTCATGAGAGCAATAAGTTTTTTGTGCTGATTGTCCATCTCCTCAACACCTGTCTCAAGCTCTTTACTCCATTCAATCAGCATCCCCAAACCTCCTAAAAGGAAACTCCCCTCTTGCCCACGTTCCATCCGTAGAAGAAGACCGAGAGGAAGTAGTAAACGAAGTGAGAGAGCCTGCTGAAGGGTATGTAGGCTATAAGAATAACCGCTGATAGCATGTGAAGGTTGAGAGCCCAAACATAAAGTCCACCTCCAGACCATCGGGAGGCTAATAGACCCGTGAAGATTATCGTTCCTATCAGGATGTTGGCAAAGTATTCGTCCTTACCAGTGAGGAGTTTCAGAACAGGGTTGAACACCCTGTGAACCGTGAGGGCAATCAGAGACAGAAGGGCTGAGTAGGCAAGTATGTCAGCAACGAGCTGGGGCATGTAGGGAAGTTCAAAACCGAGTATCTCCTTCCAGAGGAAGGAGTGCTGAGGGACGAAGAAGGTAAGCCCCAAGAAACCGATGTGAAAGAGGAAGCCCCCGACGTACTGGATACCCCTGTGGGCGAAGACCTCCATGAAGAACCTCCAGCCCTGTGTGGGCTTAAGAGCGAGCTTCTCAAGGGCTTTAGTGAGTGGATTTCCCTTCGGTTTGGCATAGTCTTCTGGTAGTCCCAAAAGGAGAACCCTGAAGAACCTGTAGGATATTCCCGCAAAGAAGACAAAGAGGGCAAACTTAAGGAGGGGTCCTCTGATTATGTCGTAGAGGTTAACGTCCGTCATATCATTTCCCTCCTCTCAGTTTCCTGTTTATCCAGGCTATGCCTGCTCCCGCAAGGGCTCCGACCGCAATGCCTGTAGCTATCTCTTTGGAGCTGAAACCACCCTCAACCACGGAGAGAGGTCTGTAGATGAAGCCCCTGTCCCAGAAGTCAGGTTCAGAGCACCCGAAGCAGGGATGTCCGGACTGAATTGGAAAGCTGAGCCCCCCGTTCCATCTTATCGTGGGGCAGGCGTTCCTCGTTATGGGTCCCTTACAGCCGAGCTTGTAGAGGCAGTAGCCGTTCCTTGCCTTCTCATCGTCAAAGGATTCCGCGAACCTGCCCGCATTGTAGAAGGCTCTCCTGTAGCACCTGTCGTGGATGGTCTGCCCGTAAAAGGTCCTTGGTCTTCCGAGGCTGTCAAGGGGCGGGAGCTTCCCGAGGGCAAGGAAGTGGACTATAGTTGCCACCATCACGTCCCCTATGGGAGGACAGCCGGGTATGTTCACAACCTTTTTCCCTCTCAAGACCTCATAGACGGGCTTTGCACCGGTAGGGCTAGGCTCCGCCTTCGGTATGCCTCCCCAACAGGCACAACTTCCCACAGCCACTATGGCACCCGCATGCTCAGAAGCCTCCTTGAGAAGCTCGTAGTTGGAGTGTCCCCCGACGGTGCAGTAAACCCCTTCAGGCGTAGCCGAACCTTCAACCACGAGGATGTATTTACCCCTGTACTTCTCAATTGCTTCCCTTTTGGACTCCTCCGCATAGTATCCCGCAGGCGCCATCAGCGTCTCATGGTATTCAAGGGATATAAAGTCAAGGAGGACTTCGGTCGGCATAACCGTGGTTGACCTTATAAAGGACTCCGAACATCCTGCGCAGTCCTGAAACTCAAGCCATATGACCACAGGCTTTGGCTTCGTCTCAAGGGCATGGACTACCTTCGGAAACATCGCAGGAGGAAGACCGAGCATGGCTGTTGTGAGAGTGGCGAACTTGAGGAAGTCCCTACGGGAGTACCCTTTTTCTTTGAAAATTTGAGAAAGAGTTATCATTTACTAACCCCCTCCTATAAATATGAAAACATATCATAAAACAGTCAAGAGTGACACGGATGTCCCTGACTGTGACATATATGGCATACCTGCCCTGCGGGTATGGAGAGAAAGCTCCCTATTTTAGGGTTTTCCCTTCTGGCACAGAAATTGCTCAAAGTTTTAAAGAGAGAAAATCCTAAAGGGGGTGCAACATGAGTAAACTGAGCAGGAGAGACTTTCTCAAGGTTTCAGGTGCAGGGGCTGTTATTGCAGCTTCCGCCGGGAGCGGTGCGGTCAGCTTTACCTTCGCCAAGAGGGGCGAGGTTCTCCATCTACCAAAGCCCAGCAAGGGTTCTCCGAGGGTTGTCATAGTTGGAGGTGGCTGGTCGGGTTCAACCTTAGCCAAGTACATAAAAAAGAAAGACCCCAAGATTGATGTGGTTGTCGTGGAGAAGAACAACGTCTTCATGTCCTGTCCCGTCAGCAACCTCTGGCTTGTTGATCTCGTTGACCTTGAGTTCCTCATACACGACCACAAGAAGGCAGCGGATAAGTACGGCTACCACTTCGTTAACGCGGAAGTGCACGACATAGACAGAAGGAGGAGATACGTTTACACGAGTATCGGTAAAATACACTACGACTACCTCGTCCTCGCAACGGGTATTGATTACGACTACTCTCAGTGGGTGGGTGATGACCCCAGAGACATAGAGATAGCCAAGACGAGATACCCCGCAGCCTTCAAGCCGGGAGAAGAGCACTTCGCCCTCAAGAGGAAGATAAGGGACTTTGAGGAAGGTAACTTCGTTCTGACTGTCCCGCCGGGACTTGACTACAGGTGCCTGCCCGGTCCCTACGAGAGGGCAACTATGATAGCTTGG
>JALSTO010000329.1 GCA_026983685.1 Aquificaceae bacterium
CCTCCCCGCTCTCTTCCTCAAACATCTGGGCTATCTCCTGAAGGGTGTAGTCTCTCCTTTCCCTCGGCTTCCTCTCGGGCTTCGGGAATAGAACCTCAACCTTCTTCCTGAGGAGAAAGGAGGCGGCAACCACAGCCCTTGCGGGCACCCTCAGGTCAAGGGTTTCCCTCTTTCTGAGCTCTTCAATATAGAGGTTCGCCAGCTCAACTATGTCCACCTTCCAAGGGTCAAGCTTTCCCTCCTCTATAAGAGGTACAAGAAGTGCGAAGGGATGGTCCTCTTCAAAGTGAAAGCTCATGTCCTACCCTCCGAATTTCTATTCGGTGCTTTTTGCATACTTTACAGTCCTGAGCTCAATCACCGCCTCCTCGGGGGCAACGCTCACTATAACGTTCTCCGTCTCAAGCTCAAAGCCTCCGAAGACCGCTACCCTCGGTAGTATCCTTATGTAGTAGCGGTAGTCTCTGTCCCATGGGGGAGCGGACTGGAAGGTTATATTGTAGGAAAGGTTCTCCCCTAAGAAGCTCTTGAGGAGAGAAACTGAATCTTTAAGCACCTGAGCGAGTTCCTCAAACTTGTTCTCAAATACAAGGGAGCTTGTAGCCTCCTTGGGAACTATCCAGAGTTCGTAGGGGGTTATGGGGGCGTAAGCCATTAGAACCACGAAGTTCTTAGAGACGGAGACAACCCTCTCCTGAAGTTCAAGTTCCTTTCTCAGAAAGTTCCCTAAGAGGTCCGTGCTCTCCCTTTCGTACCTCTCCTTCTCCTTCAGAAACCTGCTCGGGTAAAAGGGTGTTGCGAGAACCTGGGAGTGGGGATGGGGTATGGATGCTCCCGCACTGACACCTCTGTTTCTAAACACCGCAACGTACTTAACGCCGTCTTGATTGTAGTAATGGACCATCCTCTCCTTGTAAGTCCATAGAAGCTTATCAAGGTGCTCTATGCGGTCTATATCGTCTTCGTGATTTGGGGAATCAACAACAACGTCGTGCATGTTCGGTATGGCTGGGAACTTGTTGGGTACAACTCTGACGAGCCAGCCAGAGGGACCATTAACCACAAAGAGCTCCTTCGGGGTGAGGGCTTCGTTGCCGGCGCAGAAAGGGCACTGGAAGGGCTCCTCTTCGGTTATCTCCCTTATAATGTGAGGTCTCCTGCTCCTTACAGAGGCTATTATCCTCCTCTCAGCGGTCAGTGGGTCCTCCCTTATAAAGAAACTCATAGCAATATTTTAAAGTCGGAACATCAGCCAGTAGAATACAGGGGCGGAGAAGAGAAGGGCATCAAACCTGTCAACGAAACCGCCATGCTTTCCAAGAATATCCGAGAAATCCTTTATACCGAGCTGACGCTTTATGAAGCTCTTGAAGTAGTCGCCGAGGACTCCGGAGCACAGAACCACAACCCCTACGAGCAGTGATCTCAGAAGAGGCTCCTTTGAGAGCATCGTAAAGAGGAAAGTTCCCGCCGTCAAACCTCCGAGGAAGCCTGCGACAGTTTTGTTGGGAGAAAGCTTTGGAAAGAAAGGGGTTTTCCCAAATTTCTTGCCAACGTAGTAGGCGAAGACATCGTTTGCCCATACGACAAAGAGCAGAACGAGAAGGTAGTAGGTGCTCTCCTCTCTTAGATTGAGGAGGGAGGAAGGGAAGAAGCCTGTGTATATGAGGATGAAGAAGGTTTTAAAGAAGGTATCAAGGTCCCAATTCCTGTAACCGAAGATCAAAGCAAGAGTTGCTGTATATAACATCCCTACAGCGGGGTGAATGAAAAAGAGTAAGGGAGCAAAGAAGGTGAGGGGAAAAAGCCTATCAACCCCAAGGGATAATGAGAGCTCCCTGCCTATCATGAGAGATAGGAAACCGACACCGAGGGTAAAGAGAGGTAGCGGGAGTAAGGATACCGCTATTGTGGTGAGTCCTATGAGGACCCCGTAGAGCTCCCTATTCATCAAGGACTCTTCCGAACTTCCTCTTCCTTCCCGAGAAGTCTTCAACAGCCCTGAGAAGCTCATCCCTGGTAAACTCGGGCCAGCACAGATCGGTGAAATAGAGCTCTGTATAGGCTAAGTTCCAGAGAAGGAAGTTGGATATCCTCTTCTCACCCGCGGTCCTTATGAGAAGGTCTGGGTCCGGGATGTCCCCGAGGTCAAGGAAGTGAGAGAAGGTGCTTTCATCAACGTGGTCAAATTTAAGCCTTACGAGTTTGTTTACCGCCCTCAGTATGTCGTCCCTTCCTCCGTAATCCACTGCGAGGGTTACGGTTATCCTGTAGCTCACCGATGTTTCTCTCTCAAGCTCCTCCATGAGATACCTGAGATCTCTACCTATCCTGTCCCTTCTCCCTATGAACTTTAGCCTGACACCCAGCTCCAGAAGCTCCTCCCTTTTGTCCGTCAGGTACTTTCTGAGGAGATCAAAGAGAAGTCTGACCTCTTCCTTGGGTCTGTTCCAGTTCTCCGTTGAGAAGGCAAAGAGGGTCAGATACTCAACCCCCAAGTCTATGCAGGCTTTCGTTATATCCTCCGCAACCTCCGCCCCCCTGTAGTGCCCCATTATCCTCGGCATATCTTGGCGTCTTGCCCACCTTCCGTTGCCGTCCATTATTATTGCTATGTGCCTGGGTACCTTCATACCTTTTCACTCTCCCATCAGGACCTTCTGCTCCCTCGCCCTCACCGCAGCGTCCGAGGTTGGAAACCTCTCTATTAAGATTGAATAGTACTCATTAGCCTTGGCAACATCACCCCTGTCAAGGCTAATCCTCATGAGCTGATAGTAGGCATCGGGAAGTTTGTTGCAATCGGGGAGCTTTCCCTTCTCACACTTCTGGGCGAGGCTCGTGTATATCTCCTCCGCCCTCTTCGGGTCTCCCAGTTCTTGATATATCTTACCTATCCAGAAGAAGGCATTGTCGGTATATTTGTTCTCAGGGAATCTCCTTATAAAGTCCAAGAAGGCATCCCTCGCCTCGTAGAGCTTTTTAACGCTGTAAAGCTCAATAGCCTTCTTGTAAGCGGTTTCAGCATCCTCCTCGGGCTTCTCTTCTTCCACCTTCTTGCCTTCTTCCTTGGAAGGCTTCAGCTCCTCGTGAGGAGGGAGCTTTTTGGGTTCCACACGTACTACTTCCGAACTTTCCTTTGGAAGGTTTTCGTGTTCGGACACTCCCGTTAGGAGCTTCAGCTTTATCCTTTCAAGTTCAAGTCTTAACTCCGATATGAGCTCTGTGAGCCTATCTATACGTTCGTTGGTTCTGTCTATGTTCTCTTTGAGGTTCTTTTGGTTCTCCTCAAGGCGTGTCAGCTTTATCTCCATCTCCGAAATCCTGTCAGGCTTTTCCGATACCGGCGCACAGGCTACTATTGAGGCTACAACCAAAAAGAAAAAAAGCCTCTTCATTCCTCCTCTTCCTCCTTATAAAAATAATACTCCCTGTAAGGTATCCGATGTTTGAAGTAGTAGAAGTAGTAAAGCCTGCCCGTTTCCTTGTCTCTGACAACCCGTACAAGGATGCCGTAGTTGTCGGTAACCTGCTGAAGGTAGTTGAACTCCTGGTCTGTTTTCCTAAAATGCTTTTCTACATCATCTCTTATCCTGTCCTTTATATCCTTAACCAGCTTGAACAGGTTTATGTCCCTTCTAAGCTCCTCCTCGGTGAAGAACTTCCCCTTGATCTTCTCTATCTGATGCTC
Source organism: Aquificaceae bacterium (assembly GCA_026983685.1). Classification (GTDB taxonomy): domain Bacteria; phylum Aquificota; class Aquificia; order Aquificales; family Aquificaceae; genus Hydrogenivirga. Next base: position 3,692 of record JALSTO010000329.1, read on the forward strand.
GTGTATCATCATTCCCTCCCGGTAGGTCCGGGATTAGTATTATATAGGAGGCAAAATGATATGAAGGAGTTTATCCTTATAGCGGGTCCCTGCGCTATAGAGAACGAAAGTGTTGTCCTCACCGTAGCCCAGAAGCTTCGGGAGCTTGCGGACAGGTTCCCCAACGTTGAGTTTGTCTTCAAATCCTCCTTTGATAAGGCAAACAGGTCCTCAATCTCTTCCTTCAGGGGACCGGGGCTTGAAGAGGGTCTGCGAATACTCGCTAAGGTCAGGGAAGAGTTCGGGCTCAAGATAACGACCGACATACATGAGAGCTGGCAGGCGGAGCCCGTAGGGGATGTGGTTGATATAGTTCAGATCCCCGCTTTCCTGTGCAGGCAGACGGACCTCCTTCTATCTGCTGCCCGTACCGGAAAGGCTGTCAACGTTAAGAAAGGTCAATTCCTCGCCCCCTGGGATACAAAGAACATAGTTGAGAAGCTCAGGTACGGGGGAGCAAAGGATATATTCCTCACCGAGAGGGGGGTGTCCTTTGGCTACAACAACCTCGTTGTTGACTTCAGGAGCCTGCCCATAATGTCACAGTTTGCGAAGGTTATATTTGATGCCACCCACAGCGTCCAGCTACCTGGAGGAATGGGGAACAGGTCCGGAGGACAGAGGGAGTTTGCCTTCCCCCTTATGAGGGCTGCGGTTGCGGTCGGTTGTGATGGTGTTTTCATGGAGACCCATCCAGACCCGGACTCCGCTCTATCCGATGGACCAAACCAGATACCCCTTAAGGACCTGGACTTTGTCGTTGAGGCTATCCTTGAGATAAGGGATGTTGCCAAAAAGTACAGGGGTGTGCCTGTTCGTTAAAAGGGTATATATTCAAAGTTCGTAATGGGAGAACTCAGGCTCCCCTTCAACTTTGTGAGCATAGTTGATCCGATTGAGATAAGCAGGGAAGGGTGGGAGCGCCTTCTATCAAGTCCAAGGGAGTTCAAGATATATCTGGACAAGTATCTCTGGCTTGCAGGAAGGACGAGGAGGGAGAGGCTTATTCTCTCAGGGATCAGATTGATGCCCTTTGGACTCGGCAGGGAGCCCATACTCATATCCCTCTGGAAGAGCGAATATATAGGGTTCTACGAGATAGAGGACATACTCAGGAAGGAGGGACCGAGGTCCCTGATAAGGATAGTTGGTGATCTTCCCGAAAGGGTTGAGTTCGGTCAGAGGGAGTTCAGATACGTTCTCGTCCCGCCGGCTGAGGAGTTCACCCGGCTTACATCCTGGGTTTTCAAGCTCGGCAGGAGGGCTCCGGAGGTCTTCGGCTGGCCCGACATAAAGCACCCGGAGCCAGAGCAGGTGGAGAGGATAATCAAGAAGATGGAGCTGGAAGGTATCCGTCAGCCTGAGAAGTACAAGCCCCACCCGAGCTACAGGCCTACAAGCCTCTCCTTCTTCCTCAAGCTCTTTATAGTTGTGTGGAGGAACGCCTTTCTGAAGTCTTACGGGCTTTCAATAAAGAAGGACAGCGAGAGGCTCATCTATCTGGCGAACCCTCAGACCGCTGACAGCTCTCCTCTGCCTCCACCTCCTACTGAGATAGAAGGCATAAAGCTTACGAGTGTTGGAAGCGGAGGAGTGGATAGAACCCTTGAGGAGGAGGCGATAGACCTGCTCTTTAATCTCAGCCTCTGGTGACTATATTAGATTGTAAGGAGGGTTTGCTATGGAAGAGAAGCCCAAAATAGAACCCACGGTTCCTGTGGAACCCTTTGACCCCGATGTTCACCCCGATTGGGAACCGAGGAGGCTCTGCCCAGACCAGAAGATAGACCATACCGTTCCTGACGAACCTACCGAACCCTGATAAAATAGGGGCATGTACTCTCTCAGGATGGCAGAGTCCGTTACCGAGGGACATCCCGACAAGGTAGCGGATCAGATAGCGGACGCCCTTCTTGATGAATTCATAAAGAAGGACCCCTACAGCAAGGTATCTCTTGAGATACTCGTTACCACCGGGCTCGTCATGGTTGGGGGCGAGCTCTCAACCGAGAGCTTTGTTGATATACCGAAGGTGGTGAGGGGGGTGGTAAAGGACATCGGCTACACCAAGCCGGAACTGGGCTTTGACGCTGACACCTGCGCTGTCATAACGTCCATAGACGAACAGAGCCCAGAGATAGCCCTCGGCGTCTCCGGTGAGGGAGCGGGGGATACCGCGATAGTTGTAGGTTATGCGGTTAAAGAGGCTCCCAATCTCATGCCGTGGGCTATAACCTTAGCCCACAGAATAACGAGGAGAATGGCGGACCTGAGGAAGACGGGTAGCTTCCCCTTCCTCAGACCCGATGGAAAGGTCCTCGTTACGATGGTCTATGATGATGGGAAGCCTAAGTACGTTAAGGACATAGTCGCCTACGTCCACCATGACCCCGATGTCTCTCTCCAGAACCTCAGGGAGATGGTTGTTGAGGAGGTAATAAGGAAGGAAGTCCCGCCGGAACTACTTTCGGAGGACACCGTGGTGAAGGTCAACCCCACGGGGAGGTTCGTTATAGGGGGTCCCGTGGCGGATACAGGACTGACGGGGAGGAAGATAGTCTCGGATGCCTACGGCGATATAGGATTTTCGGGAGGAAGTGCCTTCTCGGGAAAGGACCCGACAAAGACGGACCGTTCGGGTTCTTATATGGCGAGGATGATAGCGAAGCACGTTGTTGCTGCAGGTCTGGCTGAGAAGTGCGTCGTCCAGATAGGGTATGCTTTCGGTCTTACGGAGCCTGTAG
>JALSTO010000330.1 GCA_026983685.1 Aquificaceae bacterium
CAGCGGATGGCTGGAAAGAGTGCCTGATAGGAGGTGAAGGAAAGAGATGGCTAAGGAGAAATTTGAGAGGACAAAGGAGCACGTAAACGTAGGGACGATAGGGCACGTAGACCACGGCAAGAGCACCCTGACCTCAGCCATAACCTGCACCCTGGCAGCAGGGCTTGTGGAAGGAGGAAAGGCAGAGTGCTACAAGTACGAAGAGATAGACAAAGCACCAGAAGAGAAGGAGAGAGGAATAACCATAAACATAACCCACGTTGAGTACGAGACAGCAAAGAGGCATTACGCCCACGTTGACTGCCCCGGACACGCAGACTACATCAAGAACATGATAACGGGTGCAGCCCAGATGGACGGAGCAATACTCGTAGTATCAGCAGCAGACGGACCCATGCCCCAGACAAGAGAACACGTACTGCTGGCAAGACAAGTCAACGTACCCTACATAGTGGTTTACATGAACAAGTGTGACATGGTGGATGACGAAGAGCTCCTTGAACTCGTGGAGCTTGAAGTAAGGGAACTGCTCACCAAGTACGAATTTCCCGGGGACGAAGTACCCGTGATAAGGGGCTCAGCCCTTGGAGCTTTACAGGAACTTGAACAGAACTCACCCGGCAAGTGGATAGAGAGCATAAAAGAACTACTGAATGCGATGGACGAATACATACCCACACCCCAGAGGGACATGGACAAACCCTTCCTCATGCCCATAGAGGACGTCTTCACCATATCAGGAAGGGGGACAGTTGTAACAGGCAGGGTGGAGAGAGGAGTACTCAAGCCTGGAGAGGAAGTAGAGATAGTAGGACTGAGGGAAGAGCCACTCAAGACAGTGGCAACGTCCATAGAGATGTTCAGGAAGATATTGGACGAAGCACTGCCCGGGGACAACGTAGGAGTATTGCTGAGGGGAGTAGGTAAAGACGACGTAGAGAGGGGGCAGGTACTGGCGAAACCCGGGAGTGTGACACCCCACAAGAAGTTCAGGGCACAGGTGTACATACTGAGCAAGGAAGAAGGTGGGAGGCACACACCCTTTTTCCTCAATTACAGACCCCAGTTTTACTTCAGGACAGCGGACGTGACAGGTACGGTTGTGAAGTTGCCAGAGGGAGTGGAGATGGTGATGCCTGGTGACAACGTAGAGCTTGAGGTAGAGCTTATAGCACCAGTTGCTATGGAAGAGGGGCTCAGGTTTGCTATAAGGGAAGGAGGAAGGACTGTAGGTGCAGGTGTTGTTACCAAAATCCTGGATTGAGGAGTAGAATATGGCGAGCGCTCGTGAGATAATCACCCTTGCATGTACGGAGTGCAAGAGAAGGAACTACACGACCACCAAGAACAAGCAGAAGCACCCTGAGAGGCTTGAGCTCAGGAAGTACTGTAAGTGGTGCAGGAAACATACCTTGCACAGGGAGGTCAGATAAAGGGGCAGTAGCTCAATTTGGCAGAGCGCGGGACTCCAAATCCCGCGGTTGGGGGTTCGAGTCCTCCCTGCCCCGTATGGAAGAGTCCTATGGGAAAGCTAAAGGAGTTCCTTCAAGGAGTAAGAGCAGAGCTCAGGAGGGTGTCCTGGCCCGATAGAAAGCTCGTCACCAAGGCTACCATAAGTGTTATAATTTTCTCTTTGGTTGTAGGGGTTTACCTCTGGGTGCTTGACCTTGCTTTTACTAAGATTTTATCTCTTATATTTGCGCTGAGAGGAGCTTGATGGAAGATAAACAGTGGTACGCTCTTCAGGTTGAGGCTGGGAAAGAGGTTGCTGCAAGGGAGAACCTGCTTAAGGTTCTTGATCTTGAGGGACTTAGAGACCTCGTTGAGCAGGTGGTTGTCCCGGCGGAGGAGAGGGTCGTGATACGTGCCCAGGGGAAAGAAAAGTATAGGCTCTCCCTGAGAGGAAACAACAGGGACATAAGCGTGCTCGGGAAGAAGGGCGTTACCACCTTCAGGATAGCGGACGGTAAGGTTAGCGTAGTTGAGAGTGCAGAGGGTGACAGTTGCCTCAACGCTCCTCCTATATCAAAGCCCGGTCAAAAGCTTGTCTGCAAAGACAACAAGACGGAGGCGAAGATAATCTTGGACAACAAGATGTTCCCGGGATACATACTCATAAAGGCAAAGATGAACGATAAGCTCCTGAGGGCTATAGAAAAGACACCCCACATATACAAGCCCGTCCTCGTGGGAGGAAAGGTCGTACCTCTGAAGGAGGAGGAGGTAAACAGGATACTTGAGCAGGTCCAGAAGGGAGTCAAGACGAGGAAAGTTGAGTTTGAGAAGGGAGACCAGGTAAGGGTTATAGAGGGTCCTTTCATGAACTTCACCGGAACTGTGGAAGAGGTGCATCCAGAGAGGGAGAAGCTCACCGTTCTCATAAGCATATTCGGAAGGCTTACTCCAGTGGAGCTTGACTTCACACAAGTTGAGAAGATTTAGGAGGCTCAGAAATGGCTAAGAAGGTGGTAGGAACTATTGAGCTTATGCTCCCCGCCCAGCAGGCATCCCCGGCACCACCTGTCGGACCAGCCCTGGGTCAGCATGGGGTTAACATAATGGAGTTCGTCAAACAGTTCAACGCTGCCAGTAAGGACTTTGAGCCCGGCACCATCCTTCCTGTTGTAATAACCGTATATCAGGACAGGAGCTTCACCTTTGTAATGAAGACCCCGCCCGTGTCCTACCTTCTCAAGAAGGCTGCGGGAATAGAGAAGGGCGCTTCCGATCCCAAAAGGCAGAAGGTAGGCAGGGTGACCCTCAAACAGGTTGAGGAGATAGCGAAGACCAAGCTCAAAGACATGAACACCGATGACCTTCAGGCAGCTATAAGAACGATCGCCGGGACCGCCAGAAGCATGGGCATTGAGATAGAAGGATTTAAGGAGTAGTGTCATGGCGAAGAGAGGAAAGAAGTATCTTAAGGCTTTAGAGTTGATTGACAGGAACAGGACCTACACCGTTGAAGAGGCTGTCTCTCTGCTTAAAAAGATAGCGGAGGTTACCCAGAGAGGCTTTGACGAGACGGTAGAGCTTGCGATGAGGCTGAACGTTGATCCCAAGTATGCGGATCAGATGGTCAGAGGCTCGGTAGTCCTGCCTCACGGACTTGGTAAACCTATAAAGGTTCTCGTCCTTGCGGAAGGAGAGGATGCCAAGAAGGCTGAGGAGGCTGGGGCGGACTACGTCGGCGGTGAGAACCTTATAAACAAGATCCTCAAGGAGGAGTGGATAGATTACGATGTGGTGATCGCTACGCCTGAGATAATGCCCAAGGTAGCAAAGCTCGGTAGGATACTCGGTCCGAGGGGGCTGATGCCAAATCCCAAGACCGGAACGGTAACCAAGAACTTAGAACAGGCTATAAAGGACGCCAAGAAGGGTAGAGTTGAGTTCAAGGTTGATAAGGCGGGTAACGTCCATATGCCTGTTGGCAAGGTCTCCTTTGATGAGAACAAGCTGATAGAGAACATCTACACCGCAATTGACGCGGTTGTAAGGGCTAAACCCCCGGGAGCGAAGGGGCAGTACATAAAGTCAATAACCCTGTCCACGACCATGGGACCGGGGATAAAGATAGATATACCCGAGACTATGAAAAAGCTGCAGGAACTTGCAGCCTAAAGGAGAGGTAAGATGGCACAGGAGCGCAAGAGCCTTCTCAGGAAGAAGGAGCTGGTTGCCTCTTACAAGGAGAGGCTAAACAGGTCAAAGGGGTTCGTTGTATTCTTCAACTTTGAGAAGATAGATGCCCTGCCCCTCTCGGATCTGAGGGCTAAGATCAGGGCTACCCAAGGAGAGGTCCTCGTAGGAAGGAACACCTTACTTTACAGGGCTTTTGAAGACACACCCCTTGTTGACCACAGGGACATATTCGTCGGTCCTACCGCTGCTCTCTTTGCTTACGAAGATGTTGTGGCAACGACGAAGGCTCTCGTTGATTTCCTCAAGGAAACCTTTGACAAAGAGTACAGGGACAGGATAAAAGGTGGACTTCTTCAAGGAAGGTACATAACGCCCGAAGATGTCGTTGCCCTTGCGGAATTGCCGAGCAGGGAGGAGCTGGTTGCAAAGCTTCTCGGAGTTCTCATGGCTCCGGTAACCCAGCTCGCCATGACCCTGAAGGCTGTTCCTCAGAAGCTCGTTTTGACCTTGAAAGCTATAGAAGAGCAAAAATCTTAAGGAGGTTTGGTTATGGCTACACTTACCATTGATGAGATCGTTGAGGCGATCAAGAACATGAGCGTTCTTGAGGTCGCTGAGCTCGTTAAAAGGCTTGAGGAAGAGTTCGGTGTATCCGCAGCCGCCATGGTTGCCGCCGCTCCTGCCGCTGGCGGAGCTGGAGGTGCACCAGCTGCCACGGAAGAGAAGACGGAGTTTGACGTCATCCTCAAGTCTCCCGGGGGCAACAAGATACAGGTGATAAAGGTGGTCAGGGAGATCACCGGGCTGGGTCTTAAAGAGGCTAAGGAGCTCGTTGACAACGCACCCAAACCCCTGAAGGAAGGTGTCTCCAAGGAGGAGGCTGAGCAGATAAAGGCAAAGCTGGAAGAGGCAGGAGCAGAGGTAGAGCTCAAGTAATAGTGGATTACTGCCAAAAGCCTTCTTTTGAGAGCAGGGTATCCCGAATTGGGATGCCCTTTTCTGCGTTTTTGATCGCTTGTGTTAAAATATTTTATTTGCCACTAAATTTTTAAGGGGTGGAAAGAATGAGGAATGTGGCTCTTCCAAGGAAGTTCTTCGGGAGGAGAGAAGAGATAATAGAACCTCCCTACCTATTAAGTGTACCAAAGAGTTCCTTTGAGAACTTTATCCAGTTAAAGAAAGCACCCCAGGAGAGGGAGAACATAGGGCTGGAGTATATACTCAGAACCTCCTTTCCCTTTGTGGACCCCGATGGGAACATATTCCTTGAATACTTAGGCTACGAGATAGGTGACTGGGAATGCAACTCCTGCGGGTACAAGCCCGAGTCCGACTTCCTCGGCGGATGGGGAGTGGAGTGTCCTAAGTGTAAAGGAAAGCTTGTTTACAAGGAGAAGTACACCCCCGACGAGTGCAGGATAAAGGGAATGACCTACTCCGCTCCCCTCAGGGTAATGTACAAGCTTAGAGTCAAAACTAAAGAGGGTGAAAGAGAGACTCCACCCAAGAAGGTTTACTTTGGAGAGATACCCCTTATGACGGACTGGGGATCTTTCATCATAAACGGGAGTGAGAGGGTCATAGTTAACCAGCTCATCAGGTCAACTGGAGTGTTCTTTGAAGAGAAGGAGGAAAAACAGAAGGATACTACGATAACGAGGATAATATACAGGGCGAGCATAATACCCGACAAGGGTTCAAGGATAGAGTTTGAGCTCTCTGGAACGACTGACACCTTCCACGCCAGGGTTGACAGGAAGAAGGTGAGTGGCATAGCCATACTCAGAGCCTGGGGCTTTGAGACCGCCTACGAGATACTTTCTAACTTTTACGAGGGTGTTAAAAAACTTGTGGTCAGGGATGGTGCTCTCTTTGATTCGGAGACCGGTGAGGAGTACAGACCCGAGGACCTTGAGCATCACTACATCTTTGCCCTCCTCAGATACAGAGCAAAGCTTGAGGACTCGGATAAGGAGAAGGAGTTCATAGAGGAGAGGTACATAGAGGAGTGGGAAGGTCTTGATCTTTTGCTCAAGGATGAGAGGATAAAGGTTGAAGCTGTTACCATCCTTCCCAACGAAAATGCGGTAAAGAGCCCCTATGCGAAGATAATCGTTGATACCCTCGCCAACGATACTACCCCGAGAGAGCCCGACAGGATGAGCGTTGTCAAGGTTCCCGCTGAGTTCAGCCTGAGAGAGTACGGTTATATGGAGATATACAAGAAGCTCAGGCTCGTAGAAACGATGACTATGGAGATAGAAAACCTGATTGAGAGGGCTCGCTCCTACTACGAGGTATTCTTCAACCAGATAACGAGGTACGACCTCTCCAAGGTCGGTCGTGTGAAGATAAACGCAAAGGTTCACAAGCTACCGAAAGTCCTCAAGCCCGCGGATGTTGATAAGCTTGATAAACTACCGCCGGTAGCCCTTGCGGAGGATATCGGGAAGTACAAGGAGGGCACAAGGCTCACCCCAGAGATACTCAAGGAGATCTTTAAAAATAAGAAGATAAAGGAAGTCAAGATAAAGGACTACACGGAAGATGAGGCGAGGTTCATACTTCCCATAGACCTCGTGAACATCCTCAAGTACCTGATAGACCTGCGCTTCAGAAGAGAGCGCAAAGATGACATAGCCCACCTCGGTAATAGAAGGGTGAGGTCTGTCGGAGAGCTTCTTGAAAATCAGGTCAGAACCGGGATAGCGAAGATGGAAAAGGTCTTCAGGGACAGGGTTGCTGTCATAAACCCCGAAGACCCGAACATAAGACCC
>JALSTO010000331.1 GCA_026983685.1 Aquificaceae bacterium
GAGCTTGGATTTGCCCACGTGGGGCGTATAGACGAACTGATAGCCCCTCTTTATGTGCTCTTCCTTCCAGTAGTCTTCAAGGACCTTCCTGTATATAGCTCCCCTCGGAAGCCAGAGGACGAGCCCCGCACCGACGTTCTCATCTATCATGAAGAATTCAAGTTCCCTGCCGAGCCTTCTGTGATCCCTTTTCTTAGCTTCTTCGTAGAACCGGAGCCTCTGTCTGAGCTCTTTGTCTGTCCAGAAAGCCATTCCGTAGATCCTCGTTAGCTGAGGTTGATCCGCCCTGCCGAGCCAGTAGGCACCCGATATTGATGTAAGCTTGAAGGCACCCGCCTTGCCAGTTGAGGGAAGGTGAGGACCCCTGCACAGGTCTATGAACTCCCCCTGCTGGTAAACGGATATGACATCTTCGGGAGGTATCCTGTTTATTATGTCTATCTTGTACTTCTCCTTCAGCTTCTCAAAGAGCTTTACAGCCTCCTCCTTCTCAAGCTCCTTCCTCAGTATGGGGTAGTCTCTCTTTATTATCTCCCTCATCTTCTCCTCTATCTTCGGAAGGTCCTCCTCAGTTATCCTGTGCCCCTCAACCTCAACGTCGTAGTAAAAGCCCTCCTCTGTCGTAGGTCCGACCCCCAGATGAACCTTATCCGCTCCGTAGAGTTCCTTGAGAGCCTGAGCCATAATATGGGCTAAGGAGTGCCTCATTATCTCCAAACTCTCAGGGTCTTCCTTCCTTATTGGCTTTATCTCACCCTCCTGGATTACGGGTGTCTGGAGGTCAAGTATCCTATCCCCTACCTTACCTCCGAGGGCATCCTCTATGCCCGCCTTCCTGAATACTTCTCCGAGAGGAGTTCCCTTCTCTATCTCAATCCCCTTTCCTTCTATCACCACCTTCACTTTGTCCTTTACCTTCATAGTTCTCATATTTTACTATCTTAAGGATTGGGAGTAATACCGACGAGGGGGTATGTTATGGGAAGATTTCTCTGGGTTTTTCTTTTGGCACTATCTGTAGCCTTTTCCCAAACGGTCATAAATGCTCACAAGGGGGCTGTGAGAGACCTTGACCTTGCAGGTAAGTTCTTCGTAAGCTGTGGGGACGATGGACGGGTAAGGGTCTGGAACCTTAAGGGTAAGAAGATCCTTGATATAAAGAGCCACAGGGGTCAGGTCCTCTCGGTCGCCATAAGCAGGAGGGGATACGTAGCCTCCTCGGGTGACGACATGAAGATAAGGGTGTGGAGACTACCCCTCGGAAAGCTCGTAGCTGTGCTTACAGGGCATGAAGAGTATGTGCGAGCCCTCGCCTTCTCAAGGTACGGGAGGAAGCTTGCATCAGGGGACGACCTGTGGGAGATAAAGGTCTGGGACGCCCAGAGCTGGAAGCTCCTTAGAACCTTAGAGGGACATCAGGGGTGGATATTTTCCATAGACTTCTCGCCGGCGGAGGATCTGATAGCTACCGCGAGCAAGGATACCACCATCCGCCTCTGGTATCCCGACGGCTCTTCGGTTGTACTTAAGGGTCATAAAGACTACGTCTATGACCTCTCCTTTTCTCCAGATGGTAGCTACCTTGTTTCCGTCGGGAACGACGGCTACCTCATATTCTGGGATGTCTATAAGGCTCAGGAGATAGCGAGGATAAAGGCTCACGAGGGAGCTGTCTATACGGTTGATTACTCGCCCGATGGAAGGTACGTAGCTACTGGAGGTTTTGACACAAAGGTTAAGGTCTGGGATGTGGAAAGTTTGAGACTCCTAAAAGTTTTCAGAGGGCACAAGGGCTCTGTAACCAGGCTCAGATTCACTCCCGACGGGAAGAAGATAGTCTCTGGAGACGACAGGGGAAGGATAATTATCTGGAACCTCAGGTGAGCCTGTCAATCCTGTTGGATATAGCTATGACAAGCTCCCTTATCTTCTCAAGCCCTCTCTCAGGGTTCCTTCTTATCTCTTCGTAGTTTTCCCCGAGGCGGTAATAAAGGTCAAGGAGCTCGTAGTCGTAGTTGGACTTAATCAGAAAGGTCTCAAGGAACTTCCTGAGCCTGTAGTTGAGGTCGTCCACCCTGCTCTCCGTAGCTTCCCGCAGAGAGTCTATCTCTTCCATGATCTCGTAAAGCTCTTCTACCCTTAAGTCTTCCATGATGTCCCTCCCTGATTTCTTTTATTAGGAATTATAATCCTCTCTCATGAGGGTGGTTGTCCAGAGAGTAAGGGAATCCCGCGTGGTTGTTGATGGGAAAGTGGTCGGTGAGATAGGCCTGGGCGTAAATGTCCTCCTCGGTATAAGGAAGGGAGACACGCCCGAGGATGCTGAGAAGCTCGTTGCAAAGATAGCAAACCTGAGGATATTTGAGGACGAAAGGGGAAGGTTTCACTACTCCCTCCTTGATGTGGGAGGCGAGGTTTTGGTGATATCCCAGTTCACCCTCTACGCTAATGTGAAGAAGGGCAGACGCCCGAGCTTTGAGCTTGCGGAAGAGCCACGGAGGGCTGAAGAGCTCTACAACACCTTCGTTGGGCTATTCAGGGAAACAGGTCTTAAGGTTGAAACAGGCATCTTCGGAGCCATGATGGACGTTTATATAAGGAACTGGGGTCCCGTAACCATCCTTCTGGACTCGGAAGCGCTCTGAACCTATCTTATAGGGGGAGGGTAATCGTGGAGGAAAAGAAGAGGACGATTATTGAATGTGTAGGTCCCTGCATAAACAAGATAAAGGAACATTCAGAACTCAAGGAGCTTTACTCTAAACTTTCTAAACAGGAGGAGAAGATAGCCAATATACTTCCCCAGAAAATAGAGGACTACCACGATAAGATGAAAAACTACATAGAGGAACTCCTTGAAGAGATAAAGTCAAACAGGGAAACCTACGAGAACCTGAGCCCTGGTCCTCAGAGGGAGTCGGTAAAGCAGGACCTTGAGGACCTTGAGAGGGAGCTCTACTGCTGTCTTATGGAGGTTTTTGAGCTCTACCACTACTTCAGAACCCTTGAGGACCTCTCAGATCAGCATCTGGAGCAGGCGCTGAACATACCGGGAAGGCTTTTCTATGAGATACTCCTTGACCTCAAAGGCATTCGTTAGCCTACCGCTTTACTTCTTCCTGCTTTCCTGTTTTTCAAGCTCCCCTTCTCTACCTCCAGCTGAAACCCTTCAGGCTTACGTGAACGCCCTCATGACTGGGGACCTGAAGACAGCTATGGCTCTGAAGTACAGTGTGGCTGGAGACCTTGCTCTGATAAAGGAAGTTATAGGAGCTACTATCGTGCTTGCCATCCTTTACGTGACAATAAGGTTAACGGGTATGAACCCTTTCAGCACCATGCTTTCCTGTATGCTTATAGATAGGTACGTCTCGCCCCAGAACAGGAAGTACATCCTGTTAGCTATAGGTGTCTTCGTGATAGGCTCTGCCTTTTTCTTTTACAGGCTTCTGACTACCCTCCCCGTCAGGGTAGCGGTTGAAGCGGACAGATTGATGTTTGAGGGCGTTTCTGAGGTTGAGATCGCCGATACAAGGGTAAGCAAAGACAGGGCTGAGGTCTGGTATATAGTCTATTACAAGGACGGCAGGGAAAGGGAGAGGAAGGCAGAGCTCGTCCTTCAGGGTGGAGAGTGGCGTGTCAGAAGACTGTAAGTCCCGTATAATATATGTATGGTAGAGGTTGAGAAGTTTGTAAAGGAAGGTTTAACCTTTGATGACGTTCTGCTCGTTCCTGACTATTCGGAAGTTTTACCCCATGAAGTAGATGTATCCACTCACATAACTAAAAACATAAAGCTCAACATACCCATAGTGTCTGCAGCTATGGATACGGTCACAGAGGCACGCCTTGCCATAGCCTTAGCCCGTGAGGGGGGAATGGGGATAATCCACAGGAACATGCCTGTAGAGGAGCAGGCGAAAGAGGTGGAGAAGGTAAAGAAGTCCGAAAGTGGAATGATACTCAACCCGGTTACGGTAAGTCCAGATGCGACCGTCAGGGAAGCCCTTGAGATAATGGAAAAGTACAAGATATCGGGCGTTCCCGTAGTAAACAGTGAAGGTAAGCTCGTTGGCATACTCACCAACAGAGACCTTCGCTTTATAAGGGCTACCGATTACGATAAGCCCGTGTCTCTATTCATGACGAGCGAGAACCTCATAACAGCTCCGGAGGGTATAACCCTTGAGGAGGCAACAGAGCTTCTCCAGAAGTACAAGGTGGAGAAGCTTCCCATAGTTGACAGCGAAGGGCGAATAAAGGGGCTCATAACTATAAAGGACATAGTTAAGAGAAAGAAGTATCCAAACGCCTGTAAGGATGAGATAGGAAGGCTGAGGGTGGGGGCTGCCGTAGGCACCGGTGGGGACTCACTCAGAAGGGTTGAGGCTCTCGTTCAGGCTGGTGTTGACCTGATAGTGGTAGATACAGCCCACGGACACTCAAAGAGGGTTCTGGAAACGGTAGAGGCTATTAAGGAGAGGTTCCCCAAGCTTGACGTCGTGGCAGGGAATGTAGCAACCGCGGAAGGGACTAAGGCTCTCATAGATGCGGGCGCGGATGCTGTCAAGGTGGGGGTTGGACCCGGCTCAATATGTACCACGAGGATAGTTGCCGGTGTTGGCGTTCCCCAGATAACCGCTATAATGGAGGCGTACAGCGTTGCCAAGGAGGAGGGAGTGCCCATAATAGCGGACGGAGGCATAAGGTACTCGGGTGACATAGTGAAGGCTCTCGCCGCCGGTGCGAGCGTTGTGATGCTGGGCAACCTGCTGGCAGGAACAGAAGAGGCTCCTGGTGAGACAATATACTATCAGGGCAGGGCTTACAAGGTTTACAGGGGTATGGGTTCCCTCGGTGCTATGATGTCCAGGCTCTCTTCTGACAGATACGGTCAGGAGCAGATGGAGAAGTTCGTCCCTGAGGGTATTGAGGGGCGGGTCCCCTACAAGGGGAGGCTCAGCGATGTCATATACCAGCTCGTTGGAGGTCTCAGGTCCGGGATGGGGTACACCGGTTGCAGTACCATAAGGGAGCTTCAGGAGAAGGCGAAGTTCGTAAGGATAACATGGGCGGGTTATAGAGAGTCCCATGTTCATGATGTTCAGATAACGAGGGAGGCACCTAACTACTGGGTGGAGTAGAGCCATGGGCTTCAGGGAAACAGACCTTCCCGGTGTAGGAAAAAGGTACACTTTAGAGCTTAAGGGAGGAGGAGAGCTTACCCTGATAATCCATAACACCGGCAGGAGAGAGATCTACATAATAGAGGACGAGGAAGAAGAACCCACCTGTGTCATATCTCTGACAGAGGACGAGGCTAAGGAGCTCGGCTTCCTACTGGCGGGGACAACCTACCAACCCGTGGCTCCTGAAAAGATGGAGCTGATAATGAGGGAGATGGTTATGGAGTGGGTGAAGGTGGGAGGTAAAGCGAGCTTTGTTGGGAAGACGATAGCTCAGGCTCAGATAAGGAAGAGGACGGGGGCATCAATAGTTGCGATAATAAGAAAGGAGAATATGTTCGTAAACCCGGACCCCAACGAGACAAGGATAGAGCCGGGAGACATCCTTGTCATAGCTGGAACGAGGGGACAGCTTAAGAGCTTTTTAGAATACTGCGGTGATTGTCACCTCTGAGCCATGGACCATCCCCTCACCCTCCTTCAGATAAACCTCCTCTTCATCCTCATGTTCTTCTCCGCCCACCTGCTCCGGAAGGTTCAGGTTCCGCCCATAATCTCATTCCTCCTCGTAGGCTTTCTTGCAAAATTCTGGATATCCCACGAGAGCACCCAGCCCCTTGAGCTTTTTAAGGAGGCTGGGATAATACTCCTCTTCTTCTTCATAGGCCTTGAGTATTCCTTTGAGCGACTTAAAGGTATGGTGGCTGTTTGGAAGCCGGGTCTCGTTGACTTTGCCCTGAACTTCTTTCCAGCACTATTTCTATCTCTCCTCTTCGGTTTTGACCTGATCTCCTCCCTGATACTGGCGAGCATGTTCTATCCCTCAAGCACCTCCATAGTTGCAAAGCTCCTCATGGATATGAAACGCCTCGCCTCTCCCGATGCTGAGCTCCTCATAGGACTGCTGATATTTGAAGACCTGATAGCGATAATCCTTCTCTCGGTACTCATACCGGTGAGCGAGTACGGAGCTTTAGAACCCAAGACCATACCTATCAGCCTTGCCAAGATTCTCCTCGTCTTGATTGTCTTTTACTTTATATACACCTTCCTTGTTCCGAGGTTAAAGGGGTGGCTGGACAGAGCCTCTGAGGAGGAGAGCTTTGTGTTCTTCCTTCTCGGTGGTGTTCTCGCCCTCGGGCTCTTCTTTA
>JALSTO010000332.1 GCA_026983685.1 Aquificaceae bacterium
TTATCCAGAAGCTCATAGATAAGGGCTTTGCCTACGAGTCTGAAGGAGATGTTTACTTTTCTGTGAGGTCCTTCAAGGACTACGGGAAGCTCTCCAAGAGGAGCCCTGAGGAGATGGAGGCTGGAGCGAGGGTTGAACCCTCGGAGAAGAAGAGGGACCCCCTTGACTTTGCCCTCTGGAAGTCCGCAAAGGCTGGAGAACCTTCCTGGGACTCACCCTGGGGGAAGGGGAGACCCGGCTGGCACACCGAGTGCGTCGCCATGGTTTTCAAACACCTCGGTGAGACGATAGACATCCACGGCGGAGGTCTTGATCTTGTCTTTCCCCACCACGAGAACGAGATAGCCCAGGCTGAAGCTATAACGGGAAGACCCTTCGCAAGGTACTGGATGCACAACGGACTTGTCACCGTCGGTGGGCAGAAGATGTCCAAGTCTCTTGGGAACTACATAACCCTCAGGGAGATATACACCAAGTACCATCCAGACATACTAAGGCTTTTGGTCCTTTTCACCCATTACAGGAGCCCCCTGGACTTTTCCTGGGAAAAGATGGAGGAGACCCAGAGGGCTTACGAAAGGTTGAGGGGAGCCATAGAGGACTACGAGGTTCTCAAGGGGCTTAAGACCTACCCCGAGGAAGGAGGGACCCACCCCCTCTACGACAAGGTCAAGGAGGTGGAGGAGTCCTTTCTCGCCTCTCTGAGCGATGACTTTAACACGCCCGAAGCCCTCTCCCACATCTTCTCCCTCGTCAGCGAGCTGGGAAAGATAAAGAACAGAACCTACACCGAGGGAAGGATATCCGAAAGCGAGCTAAAGGCTTACGAATTCGCCACAAAGTCTCTGCTCAGCCTCATGAAGAAGTTCTTCGGTCTGCTGGAGGACCTCTACCCCGAGTGTGAAGTGCGAAGGGTTGTGGAAAGGGAGCTGGAGGCTGGTACGGTTCTGGATGAAAAGCTCGTTGAGCTTTTAATTGAGGTCAGGACCATAGCCCGCCGGGAAAAGCAGTTCAGGATAGCTGACCTTATAAGGGACAGGCTCAGGGACATAGGTATAGAGCTTGAGGACACTCCCGCAGGTACACGGTGGAAGAGAAGATGAAGCCCCTTATTCTTGACGGAAAGACCCTTTCTCAGAAGATAAGGGAGGAGCTCAAGGCTGAAGTTGAGTCCATAGTGAGCTCAGGAGGGCGAAGACCGGGACTTGCGGTTGTTCTCGTCGGTGACGACCCTGCGAGCGAGGTTTACGTTAAGAACAAGATAAACGCCTGCAAAAGGGTAGGTATAGAGTCTTTCTTCTACAAGCTTGAGAGGAGTACGCTCACCGAGGAGCTCCTTGAGGTCATAGCTGAGCTGAACGCCCGGGAGGAGGTTGATGGTATCCTTGTCCAGCTACCCCTGCCGAGCCAGATAGACCAGAGGGAGGTCATTCTTGCCATAAGTCCGGAGAAGGACGTTGACGGCTTTCACCCCGAGAACATGGGAAAGCTCGTTGCCAGTATGGAGGATGGTTTTATCCCCTGCACTCCCTTAGGGATAGACCTTCTGCTCAGCCATTACGGGATTGATGTGAAGGGAAAGGATGTGGTGATAGTCGGTGCAGGCTTCATAGTTGGAAGACCCCTGAGTCTGCTTATGCTCTGGAGGGACGCTACCGTTACGGTGTGCCACATCCATACGAAGGACCTCAAGAAGCACACCCTCGGGGCGGACATACTCATATCCGCTACAGGAGTCCCGGGACTTATAAAGTCCGACATGGTCAGGGAAGGGGCGGTTGTAGTTGATGTTGGCATAACCAAGGTTGATGGAAGGATAGTCGGTGATGTTGATTTTGAAGCTGTGAAGGAGAAGGTAAGCGCGATAACACCCGTTCCGGGTGGTGTTGGACCAATGACAGTTACAGGACTCCTTATGAACACGATGAAAGCCTACAGGAGAAGGACGAGGTCTCACTCAACCTCAATGATGAAGCCGTAGATCTGGTGGCTCTTTAACTTTTCCAGCTCCCTCTGGGCTGACTCCCTCGTGGAAAACCTGCCGTAAATAACCTTGTAAACACCTGAGACCTCTATTACCTGTAGCTTCTTAAGTCCCTTTTTCTTGAGCTCCTCAACCATCTTTTCAGCCCTTTCCCTCGTTGAGAAGGCGGCTATCTGTATTCCGTATTTGCCCTCTTGACTTTCAGTTGGCTTGAACGTTCGTCTTATCAAATTCTTTCTCTGCTCCTCTACGAGAACTTTGCTCAGGAGCTCGTAAGCCTGGCTCCTCTGGAGATTGTTGGTCTGTTTGTCTTCAAGAACCGACCTTATCGCCTCCTTAGCCTTTTCGTACTCTCCGATCTCGTAGTAAACCTTGGCAAGACTAAGATATATCTCCGGTCTCTTAAAGTTGTTGGACAGAAGGGACCTGTAGAGCCTCTCCGCCTCTTCATAGCGCTTCTCATCAAGATAGGCACTCCCGAGCTCAAGCTGGGCTTCCAAAAATAGAGGGTTGTAAGCTGTCGCCTTCTTCAGGTATTCCAAATACTTTTCTCTATTCCCAAGCTCTTTGTAAACCTTCGCCAGATGGTAAAAGGCTATATGCTTCTTGTCAAAGGTCTCGTCCGAGAGGGCTTCCTTCAGGTATTTTATAGCCTTCTGATAATTCTTTGTGCGAAGATAAAGTATGCCGAGGTTCATCTTTGACTCTGGATGATCAGGATTGTTCTCTAAAGCCTTTTTGAAGGCTTCCTCCGCCTTCTTGTACTCCTCAACCTCCATGTAGGTTATTCCGAGAGCGTTCCATATCTGGGGTTCCTTAGGTGCTATCTTCGCAGCCTTGTAGAGCCTCGCTATCGCCTCGGAGTAGTTCTTGGCATAAAAGGCCGACATCCCGAGGTCGTAAAGATACCTCCACTCTTCTTCCTTAGCCTTTTCCTGTTTGGCGGAGCAGGACAGCAGGAGCCCCGCTACGAGACAGAGAAGGGCAAGTCTCATCTCAAGACAGCGAAGGCGTTTTTGAAGTCAGCCCTAACCTTTCTGAGGGCTTGAATCAGCTTCTCAGCCCTTACCCTCAGCCTCACCTTGTACAGACCGTCCTCTTCTATGAGGAAGACTTCGTATCCTTTAGACTTTGCGAGCTTTAGCATCTTCTCCGCATTAGCTCTTACCTTGAAGGCACCAACCTGAACCACATAATCCCTCAGGGCTGTCTTCTTAGCAGGCTTCTTCTCCACAGGCTTGCTGGAGACCTTTGTTTTTTGGGGCTTTGGCTTCTGGGCAACTTTTTGGGGCTTTGGCTCTGGCTTTGCTACCTTTTTTGGAGTCTGTTTCTTAACAGGCTTAGCTTCCTTCTCGGGTTCTGGCTTCTTAGGTTCTGGAACAGGCTTTGGTGCTGGTGGTTTCTTTGCCACGGGTTGGGGCTTTGGAGCAGGCTTGACCGCCGGCTTCGGAACCTTGGGGGCAGGCTTTGGCTCTACGGGTTTTACAGGTTTTGCTGAGGGCTTTATCTGGACAGGTGGCTTTGTCCTTACCACTGGCGGAGGTGAGACCTTCCTCTGTTGGGACTCCATCCAGGTGTTGACACCGAAGTAGAAGAATATCAAGGCAACGAGTATGCCCAAGAGAAGGATAAGCCTGTGCTTTTGAAGTTTCTGCATCATTCTCCCCCTTACATTTTTTCGGGCGCTCTCACACCTATTAATTTTAAACCAACACGCAGTGCGTTTCTAACACCCATGAGGAGTGCAAGTCTTCCGAGCATCTTCCCTTCCTCCACTCCTATTATCCTGTAATGGTTGTAGTAGTTGTGGAAGGTGGCGGACAGATCCATAAGAGCGTAGGTTATGAGGTGGGGGTCTCTCCTGAGAGCTACATCTACGAGCTCGTCCTTCATCATGATAGCCTTCTTCATTAACTTAATTTCCGCTTCTTCCCTGAGCTGATCCAGCTTATCCGTTAGCTTGAGCTTCTCCGGATCTTCTGAAAACCTCTCCCTGAACTCCCTAAAGACACCAGATATCCTCGCGTGGGCATACTGAACGTAGAATACAGGGTTTTCTGAGCTTTTCTCCTTTACCCTGTCAACGTCAAAGTCAAGGGGTGTATCGCTCCTCTTTGTAAGGAACACGAACCTTATTGCATCGGGACCTACCTCGTCCATGAGCTCCCTGAGGGTGACGAGCTCCCCCGATCTCTTGGACATCTTCACTTCCCTGCCTTCCTTTATGAGCCTTACCATCTGTACGAGATAGACCTCAAGCCAGTCCTCAGGTATGCCCAGCATCTTAAGGGACGCTTTCACCCTCGGTATGTATCCGTGATGATCCGCTCCCCACAGGTCTATCACCTTTTCAAAGCCCCTTTGAAACTTCTCCCAGTGGTAGGCTATGTCTGAGGCAAAGTAGGTGTAAGAGCCATCCGACTTTATAAGAACCCTGTCCTTGTCGTCTCCAAACTCGGAGGTTTTCAGCCAAAGGGCTCCTTCTTTTTCGTAAACGAGACCCTTTCTCCTGAGCTCCTCAATGAGCTTATCAACAAGCCCCCTCTCGTAGAGGCTCCTCTCGCTCTTCCACACATCAAACTCTATCCCCATATCCGAGAGGTCCCTCTTTATCTCGTCCATCATCACATCAAGTCCGAAGGCGGAGCAGAGCTCAACCTCCGAATCTCCTTTTAGCTTTGGAAGGTAATTGAGAGGGAAGCCGTAGCTGTAGGAGAGCATCCTCTCCTTAGCCTCTCCTACCTTTCCCTCTGTAAGGAGCTCGCCCACAGCCTCTCTGAGGAGCTTGGCAAGCTCTACAACATACTCCCCCTTGTAGCCCTCCTTCTCAAAGAGCTCTTCTATATCGGGTCTCTCCTTCTCTCTCCCGAAGAGCTGAAGGTATCTGTAAAAGATGGACACACCGAGCAGATAGACCTGCCTGCCAGCATCGTTTATGTAATACTCCCGGGTGACGTCAAATCCGAAGAACTCAAGGAGCCTTGCGAGAGTGTCTCCGACAACAGCACCCCTTCCGTGCCCCAGGTGTAGCGGACCTGTAGGATTTGCACTCACGAACTCAATCTGCACCCTCTTACCTCTGCCGAGGTTCTCCCTGTAGTACTTCTCTCCCTCCGCAAGGAGCTTTCTGAACTCCTCCCTTATCAGCTCTTCTGAAAACTTAACGTTTACAAAACCACCTACCGCCTCTACCTTTCCGAGTCCTGAGCTGGAAGACATATGCTCTGCAAGCTCCATCGCTATATCCTGGGGCTTCTTATGGAGCTTCTTTGCTATCAGGAAGGCAACGTTTGTGGAGAGATCTCCGTATTTTTCTTCTCTTGGCTTCTCTACTTTGAAGGGAGGGGGTTCAAGGCTGTAAAGCTCCTTTATACTCTCTATTACTGATTTTTCTACTCTTTCCTTCATAAGAATAAAGTATTATAACTACTTCTTCAGGCTTTCCTGGAGGGTGTCTCTGAATACACTCTTCCTTTCCTCGCTGTATATCTCCGTTATCCTGACGCCGAACCTTTCCCCTACCACAACGAGCTCACCCTTAGCGATGAGCTTACCGTTCACCTTTATGTCCACCGGTTCGGTAGTTTCCCTATCCAGCTCAAGGACAGAGCCCGGACCTAAGTTTATGAGCTCCCTTATCTGTATGACGGTCTCGCCCACAACCACCTCAACCTTGAGGGGTATCTCCATGAGCCTGTCAAGGATCTTCGCTACGTCCCTTTCTGTTATCTTCTTCTGAGAGGTCTGTTCTTGGGGCCTCTCCTCTACCTTTGCCTCTTCAGGTTCTTCTGCCTTCTCTTCCTCCCCCGAAGGCTGTTGTTGGGCTAAAGCCTCCTCCCATTGCTTTGCAAGCTCTTCCTGAGATAGCTCTTGCTGATCTTCCTTTTTCTCCTCTTCCGCCATAGGGAATAATTTATATTATCTAATCCATTTTCTCTATCTCTTTTAAAAGCTCCTGAGCCATCTCTTCCTCAGAGACCTTCTTTATGGGCTTTCCCTCTTTAAAGAGCCATGCAAAACCCCTTCCACAGGCAAGACCTATGTCCGCTTCCCTCGCCTCTCCTATTGCGTTAACCACACAGCCCATTATGGCCACCTTCAGGGACTTATCAACACCGCTCAGCTTTTCCTCAACATCTTTGACTACCCGTTGAAGGTCAACCTCAATCCTACCGCAGGTTGGACAGGCTACTATGTCAATGCCTTTCTTTCTAAGTCCCA
>JALSTO010000333.1 GCA_026983685.1 Aquificaceae bacterium
TCCCCCGATGTCACTGATATTCTTCTTCCTGACCGCCGGAACATCAATAGGTCTGTTCATATTCATGTATTCCATTGAATTCCTCAAGCTGTTCGGAAAGGGTGAGGGTCTTCCCAAAGAGGTCATACTCAAGCTGGGAGTTATTGAGCTCCTTCTGATAGCCCTCGGGGCTGTGGGAGCATCTTTTCACCTTGGGCACAAGCTCAGGGCTTGGAAGGCTATAAGGAGATTCAGAACCTCCTGGCTCTCAAGAGAGGCGGTTTTCAGCGGTGCTTACGGCTTCACCCTCCTTGTGTACCTTGTTCTGAACTTTATGGGTGCAAACCCTTTCTTTGAGCACCTCTTCGGCATTCTTACCTTCATCCTCGGGGTGCTGAGCGGTTTTTCCACGGCGATGATATACGCCTCCAACAGGTTCGTCTTGGAGTGGAACAGCTCGGTTACGGTTATCTACTACCTTCTGATGTATCTGATGCTCGGGTCAACGCTGATGGCTTACTTCTCCTACCTTTACCGCCTTCCCTATCTGGGAACCTTTATATTCCTGTCTTTCCTCTTTCTCGCCCTCGGATTGGGATTCAGGCTCGCCTTCAACATAAGGCAGTTCTACCTTAAGCGCCCCACCATGAACGAAGCCCTCAACCTCCCTCACAACAGACCCATCAGGGTGATAGACACGGGCTCAACTACGGAGAACTACTGCACGACGGAGTTCTACTACAGGAAGGGAAAGGAGCTTCTCTCAACGGTCATACCTTTAGCCTACCTGCTCACCTTTATCGTTCCTCTGTTCCTCGTGCTGTATGCGTGGGTAACGGGAACGGTGAACCACTGGATACTCGGGCTGACCTATATCTTCGTTATTGTCGGAAGTGCCCTTGAGAGGTGGAGCTTCTTCGTTGAGGGCAACCACGTTCAGAACCTCTACTACGGTCTCTATCCCGAAGAGGGTTACAGACTCAGGAAGGGCTTTATGGAGAGGAAGGAGACGAGGATATCCCTTTATGGATAAAAGGCTTTTTGCTTGAGCAGGAGCTCCTCCCACTCCCTCTCGGGTTTTGAGTCCCAGACTATACCACACCCAGAAAAGTAACTTATATCGGAACCACCGCCGAAGGCGGTCCTTATGAGAACACTTAAGGTAAAGTCTCCTCCCTTCCAGACGAAGCCTGCTGTCCCGCAGTAATACCCCCTTGCATGGGGTTCAAGCTCGTCAATTATCTGGACAGCCCTCCTCTTGGGAGCTCCTGTCACCGAGGCGGGCGGAAAGGTAGCCTCAAGTATCGTTCTGAGGTCGGAGTGGGTCTGTCCCTCAACGGTTGAGTGCATGTGGCAGAGGGTTTTGTAGCTTTCTATACCGAAGAGCTCGCTCACCCTGACGCTTCCTTTCAGGGCAATCTTTCCTATATCATTTCTCATCATGTCGGTTATCATCAGGTTCTCCGCTCTCTCCTTTTCGCTCATGAGTATCTGAGCGGGTTCCCTCCCCGTCCCCTTTATCGGCTTGCTCCTGAGCAGGCTTCCCCTCCTTTCCAGGAAGAGCTCCATTGAACCCGAAAGGAGAAAGAAGTCTCCCGCATCAAGGTAAAAGGCAAAGGGAACGGGCTGTCGCTGGAAAAAGCGGATGAAGAGGTCCTCGGGACTTCCCGTAAACTCAAAGTCAAACCTGCTGGTAAGGTTCAGCTGGTATATGTCTCCCCTCTCTATGTACGATTTGACTTTCTCAACCCTTGAGAGGTACTCCTCCCTATGAAGGCTACAGCCTTTGGGCTTGAGGGAAGGACTCTCTCGTTTCGGTTCCCTGAGTCTTCGGAGCTCTCCTGTTTTTATGATGAGGGCGGGCGGGAGGTCTGAGCTCTTCACGGGAACACCGAGGGTTTGGGATGTAAGGTCGTAGGACAGGAGCAAAAAGGAGTTCTCTTCGGGAGGGGTAGGGAGTCCGGTGAAGGTGCTCACCCTGAGGACCTCTACCTCGTAGAGACCTTCCTTTCCAAACCAGCCTCCCGATACTATGAGGCGCATGGGGATATAATCTTAACCATGAAGAGTTTTGGTCCAGAGGGAATAAGGGAGCTTCAGGAGGTAGTGAAGAGAAAGAGCAAAGAGGTGAAGGAGATTGAGGTTGTCAAGCTCCATGAGAGCGAAGGGATGAGTCAGTTCCTCGTCTTCATAAGGACTGCGGAACAGCCCCACTACCATGCGGAGCATGACCTGACCTTTGTGGTTTTAAAAGGAGGAGGAGAGCTCTACCTTGACGGAAAGAGGGAAAAGCTGATGGAAGGTGACAGCGCTTTCATACCGAGGGGAAAGGTTCACTTCTATACCAATACCTCTATCGTTTCTGTTCTCCTCGCTACTTTCAGCCCCTCCTACGATGGGAAAGATAGCGTAAAAGTGAATATAAACTGAGCGGAAAAGGAAAATCTGACACCCTCTGAACGTCTTAAAAATCACCATAGTTCAACGACTTACAGAAAATCTTACAGTGAGGTTCTAAGTTATTGAGACTACGTGCAAATTTTGAAAAGATGACAGAAATCATATTCTATTTTCAGCTGAGGTCTTAGACTTTTTGAAGCTCAATATGCAGGGAGAAATTCCCTGCCGGCTCCTTGACAACTGAATAGGGCGGATTTTGAGCAAAACGTTGGGGGATGCACTCGGGAAGGAACGCATTGATATACTTGTAAAATTCAGACATCAACTCTAATTGCAAACAATTCGCAGTCCTAAGTTATTGATAAAATGGGCTTTTGATCGGTAGGTTACAGTCATCCCTGAAAAGTGAGGGATTGCGACCAAGAAGAAGCTGTCTCCTGACGGCTTTCCAGCATCCGTGTTACAGTCATCCCTGAAAAGTGAGGGATTCCCCTCCTGAACTTTTCAATCCTGAAAGGGTCTCTTCAAACGCACCGAACCTGCTATAATATGCACTTCTAAGAAGTTAGGAGGTCAAGGATGGCTTTTGAACTCGCTCAGAGGCTGAAGGTTCTTCCTCCCTACCTATTTGCTGAGCTTGACAGGAGAAAGCAGGAAAAGATAGAGCAGGGTGTTGATGTTATAGACCTCGGTGTGGGTGATCCAGACCTTCCGACCCCCGAGCCGATAGTTGAGGCTCTCAAGAGAGCTTCTGAAAAACCTGAAAACCACAGATATCCCTCCTACGTGGGTATGAAGGCATACAGGGAGGCTGTTTCCCGCTGGTACAAGAGGAGGTTTGATATTGACCTCAATCCCGATAGCGAAGTTATAGCCCTAATAGGCTCAAAGGAGGGCATAGCCCACTTTCCTTTAGCCTTTGTTGAGTCCGGAGACGTGGTTCTCTGCCCGGACCCAGCCTATCCCGTTTACAAGATAGGAACTATATTTGCGGGAGGAGAGCCCTACACCCTTCCGCTCAGGGAGGAGAATGATTTTCTCCCCGACCTCGGTTCCATACCTCAGAACATAGTTGAAAGGACAAAGATAATATGGATAAACTACCCCAACAACCCGACCTCCGCGGACGCAACGGAGGAATTTTATAAAGACCTCATCAAGTGGGCTAAGAAGCACAACATAATAGTTGCCTCGGATAACGCCTACTCGGAGATATACACAGGAGAGAGAAAACCTATCTCCATTCTCCAGATAGATGGGGCGAGAGATGTTGCTATAGAGTTTCACTCCCTTTCAAAGACTTACAACATGACCGGCTGGAGAATAGGCATGGCGGTCGGGAATGAAGAGCTCGTAAAGGCTCTGGGGAAGGTGAAGACCAACATAGACTCGGGGCAGTTCAACGCGGTTCAGGAGGCGGGCATAACCGCTCTTGAGCTCCCTGATGATGAACTTGACAAGCTGAGGGCTATATACAGGGAGAGAAGGGAAGTTATGAGCAGAGCTCTGAAGGAAATAGGTCTAAAGCCCTACGAGTCCGATACAACCTTCTACATATGGACCAAAGTTCCCGAAGGTTACAGCTCCGCTGACTTCGTGGGAAGGCTGATTGACGAGGCTGGTATAGTCTGTACACCCGGAAACGGCTTCGGAGATGCGGGAGAAGGTTACTTCAGGATATCCCTCACAGTCCCGACAGAAAGGCTTGTAGAGGCGGCTAAGAGGATAGAAAATTTAAAACTATGAGACCCAACGAGGTTGACCTCGCGGACATAAGCATAGGGGTGCCCACGGTTCCCTACAACCTCAGCCTTAAAGAACTGAAGGGCATCTTTGATGAGCTGAGCATCTACAACTACCTGACGGTCCTCAAGGACAATACACCTATAGGTCTCATATACAGGGACAGGGTGGAGAGGTACTCCAACGAGAAGCTCATAGCAGGGGATATAGTCTCACCCTGTCCGAGGCTCAGAAACTCCACGATAAACAAGGAGAACCTGATAGATATGCTCAACCTCCTCCCCCTTTCAAAGGAGCCGGTCATAGTGACCGACAAGAGGGGGACTTACATGGGTGTGATGACCTACGATACCGTCCTTCACTACATAACCCACCACAGGGAACACGTTCTGCCTATAATACAGAGAGTTCACTCAGGTATAGGTAAGAAGGAGTATCTGTGTGTCTTCGGACTCAAAAACCTTGAGGAGTTCAGGAATGTTTTCAGCTCCGAGAAGGTTGAGAGCGTCCAGAAGATATTCATGGAGAACCTTTCAGACCTCTTCGGCAATGAGATGACCAAGGTTCCTGAGAAAGGAGAGGTCTGGGCTATAACGGGAGAGAGACCCAACAAGGAGGAGGTAAAGGAGTTCTTCAAAGAGTTCCACAGGGAGTACACCCTCCTTTTCGGAGAGTTTCAACAGCTCCATATATACGGCTTTTGTCTTGACATGTCCATAGTTGATTCAGAGGAAAAGCTCCACAGCCTTAAAGAGGAGCTCAGGAGCAGGGCGAGGAAGATAGAGGGTTCTGTTTTCATAGTCCATGGGCTTCAGCCAACCCTGATACTCTACGACCCCACTAAGCAGAAGCTCATAACAAACATAAAAAAGAAGATACTTTCGGACTTCAAGGAAATAGTGGAGAAGGTCAGGAGTGCTCCACGGGACATGTGGGAACACATACTCTACGATATGTTTGATGAGTATCCCCACTTTGAGCTCTTCTACATAATGAGCGAGAAGGGTCTTCAGATAACCAACAACATAGTGAACCCGAAGGTGAGCTACTTCGTGGCTCAGGGAAAGAAGGGGAGGGACCGCTCTCAGGAAGCTTACTTCAGGCAAGCTCTCGCGGAAGGCTCCTTCATATCGGACATATACCTGTCAAAGGCTACCGATGACTTCTGCATAACCATCTCCGAGAAGTTCTCCTACGAAGGGAAAACTTATGTCCTCGCTGGAGACATAAACTTCAGACAGATACACAAACTCGTAAAGAGTTTCAAGGAAGCAACTGTATGAAGGGAGCAAAGCTCATAGGAAGCCTGAAGTATAAAAACCTGAGATATACCAAGAACCACCCCCTCAGAATACCGAGGGTGTCTCTCCTTTTAGAGTTCCTTGAGGCAATGGGGCTGATAGAGGAGGAAGAGAAGGTGGAGGGAAGGGAGGCAAGCATGGAGGAGCTCCTCCTCTTCCACGACAGAGAGTACATAGAGACCCTGATAGAGGCGGACAGATGCCAGTGCGTTCCCAAGGGAGCGAGGGAGAGATTCAATATAGGAAGCTACGAAAACCCGGTTTCTCCAGCCATGTACAGGGGCTCATCCCTTGCGACCGGCTCCTCCGTTCAGGCGGTTGAGCTCTTCCTTGCAGGTTATTCAGCTTTCAATCCCGCGGGAGGCATGCACCATGCCTTCAGGAACAGAGCCAACGGCTTCTGCTTTATAAACGATCCCGTTATAGCCATTGAGTCTCTGAGAAAAAGGGGTTTGAGGAAGGTTCTTTACATAGACCTTGATGCTCACCACTGCGATGGGGTTCAGAGCGCTTACTACGAAAGTGACGAAGTCTATGTTCTGTCAATCCACCAGTCTCCCGATTACGCCTTCCCCTTCAAGAGGGGCTTCCTTGAGGAGAGGGGGAAGGGAAGGGGAAAGGGCTTCAATCTCAACATACCCCTCCCCAAGGGCATAAACGACAACGAGTTCCTCTTTGCGCTTGAAAGGAGCCTCGCCTACATCAAGGAGATCTTTGACCCCGATGTCTATGTCCTCCAGCTGGGAACCGATCCCCTCCTTGAGGACCCT
>JALSTO010000334.1 GCA_026983685.1 Aquificaceae bacterium
GGTATGCTCTCGGGAGATAAGGGAAGGATTGCCTCCGAGGTTAAGGAGGCTGTGCTCAGAGCCCTCTTCGGTTGTGTATGATATTTCCATGGACGCCTGCAAGAAGATTGAAAGCGTGATGGCTGATATAGAGGACGCCTGCCGGCGTGTGGGAAGGGATCCCTCCGAGGTAACGCTACTCGGAGCATCAAAGACAGTCCCTCCCGAGGTTATAAAGGAGTTCTACAGGTGCGGGCTGAGGTGCTTCGGGGAAAACAAGGCTCAGGAGTTTCTGGCAAAGTATGAGGCACTTGAGGGTCTTGAGATAGACTGGCACTTCATAGGGAGGCTCCAGACCAATAAAGTCAAGTACCTCATAGGAAGGGTTTCCCTCATACACTCCCTTGATAGAAAGCCCCTTGCGGATGAAATACAGAAGAGGGCACAGAAGAGGGGAGCTGTGCAGGACGTTCTGATAGAGGTCAACGTCGGAGGGGAGGAGAGCAAAGGAGGGGTGGAGCCAGAGCGCTTAAAGGAGCTCTACGAGTATGCAAGGGGGATGGAGAACCTGAGGGTTATTGGTCTCATGACCATACCTCCTTACTTTGAGAATCCCGAAGAGGTCAGACCCTACTTCGTCCGCCTGCGGGAGCTCAGGGACCAACTTGAAGAAGAGTTTGGCGAGAAACTCCCTCACCTCTCAATGGGTATGTCTCACGACTTCAAGGTAGCCGTTGAGGAAGGTGCTACCATAGTCAGGATAGGAACGAGGCTCTTTGGGGAGAGGACTTGAGGGTAAGGTTTAAGGTCTGGCTTGAGAAAGAAGGGGAGCCTATTATAAGCGAGGGAAAGTACAGGCTCCTGAAGGCGGTTGAGGAGGAAGGCTCAATACTGAAGGCATCCGAGAGACTTGGCATGAGCTACAAGAGGGCTCACAGCCAGATAAAGGCTCTTGAAAAGAGGCTTGGTGAAAAGGTCCTTGAAAGGAAGAGGAGAGCGGGAGCTCGTTTGACGGAGGCTGGTAAAGAGCTTCTGAAGGAGTACGAAAGGGTTTTAGAGGAGTTCAACAGGCTGGCTTGCAGGCTCTCAGACAGATAAGCCCTCAAATCTCAAAAGCTCTCTCTTGATATCAACTCCGTAAGAAAAACCTCCGAGCCCGCCCTTCCCGATCACTCTGTGGCAAGGTACTATCAGGGGAAACCTGTTTATTCTCATGCAGTAACCCACAAACCTCGGATGCTTCCCAGTGATTTCCCCGAGCTCAGAGTAAGTTATAACCCTGCCAGGGAAGGTGTTTTCCGAAAGAGCCTTCCAAACTACGATCACCTCTTTCCTGATCCCCTCAAGCCAGAGGCTCTCCATACCTATGTTGACATCTCCCTCGCCCTTCAGGTAAGGCACGAAGGCTTCAATAAAAGGGTGTTTCTGCCCTCTCTCCGCCTCTCCTTTCAGAAGCCTTGACCTCAGTATCTTGTCTCCCTTAATGAGCACCTCTAAGGACACCCTGTCGGTAATTTTCACTTTCAGCCTCTCCATAGCTGGAATTGAATATATACTGGAGCGGGAATAAAATGAAAGGTAAGAACGTTAAAAGGAGGGGTTGTTATGGTTTCTAAGAGGTTTGTGGTAATCTCTCTGGGAACAATTCCTGCTATCCTCGCCTGTGGTACCAAAGCTCCGTCCATTGACCCAACAGCCTACCCTATCACACAGGCGGACAGAGTAAGGGTTGAGATACCCGATGCCTGCAGAATAGCTTACGAGAATGTGATCCCGAAGATCGCCGTGGTGGACTTTGCCAACAACACGACCTTTGACCTCGCCAAGGTGGTTCAGTCCCAGTCCGCAGGGACGGAGACGCATAAAGAAGTTCACGGTGGTGTTTGGGGCGTTACCGCCGGTCCTGCGGGTATAGGTGTGGGACATGTGGGTGCGAGTGCTTCCAAGAGAGACTGGAGAACCCAGGCGCAGACCATATCAAGGGACGTAAACGCCAAGCTTGGAGAGAGTATAGCTGAGGCGGTTGTAAGTGAGCTCGCCAACATAGGAGGTATGAAGATATACACAAGGAAGGACCTACAGAAGGTTCTTGAGGAGCAGAAGCTCCAGATGTCCGGACTGATAGACCCCAACACCGCGGTACAGGTAGGCAGGCTTGCTGGAGTCAAGTACATAGTCACGGGTGCTGTGAACAACATAAACCTGAAGTGGGTTGCAGTGGGGGAGGGTGTGAAGAGGGGGCTCACCGAACGTCTTGGACTCATTGGTGCAGTAGCATCTGCTGGGGCTTCAACTCAGGAAGGGTGGAACCTCATGGTTGATATAGTAGTCAAGGTCATAGATGCTGAGACCGGTGAGGTTGTTCTAACAAAGACCGTTTCTGGAAGGGAGGTTCTCGGCAAAACCCCCACCTTCAACTACGATTCCATAATAGGGGGCGCGAAGAAGGCTGCCATGGAAGCCCTTGAGGACATAAAACCCGAACTTTCCAAGCTCTTCCCCCTCAGGGGATACATAATCCAGCTCAGAACCGCTCCCGACGGAAAGGTGAGGTATGCGCTTATAAACGTGGGCTCAAAGAACGGCGTTAAAGAGGGTCAGGAGTTCTTCGTTATTGACTTTCAGGCTGTTCAGGACCCGATAACCGGAAAGACAACCTGCGACCAGATAAAGCTCCCTGTAACCCTCAAGGTCTCCAACCAGATACAGACTGACAAAGCCTGGGCTGTTGCAGAGGGAGATAAGAATCAGATAATGAGACTCAAGCTCGGGCAGGTGGTGGAGAGAAAACCTCTTGAGGGGGGAAGCGTAATAAACAAACTCTTCTGAGGAGGGTGAGATGAGACTAAAACCTCTTGCTTTTGTGCTTGCACTTCTTCTCTTCTCAGTCCTTTGCTCTTTGCCAGCGAGAGCACAGCTGCTCCTTTCCGTAGACGAGAGCACCTGTCCCGTTGGGGGCTTTAGCTCAGAGCTTAAGACCGTCCGGGGAAGCTACGAGTGCATAGACTTTCAGGGAATGAGATGGATAAAGCCCTTTGATCAGGGCTTGAGGCTTTACAGGGAGCTTGACCTTAAAGGGGACTTTTCCCTTGAGTTCAACTTTTACACCTTCAAGGAAGGCTGTCCTTACGTTAGGATAATTCTTTTACCTGAAAAGCCGATCTCAGAAGCCAAGAAGGGAAACATATATGAGGGTGAGGTCTTTGCAACCTTAAATGGAGCCTGTGATTTCTTTCAGGCGGGGATAAGCTCCAGCCCTGTAAACAATCCTGATGCTTATGAGTACAGGCGCAAAGTATCCCCGAATACCGTTCACAGGGTAGCCTTTGTGGTCAAGAACGGAGTCGCTTCCGTACTCCTTGATGGAAAGAAAATAGCCGCAGAGCCATTCTCTCCCACGAAGCCCGTAAGAGGTATAGGTATTTACTTCTACAAGAAGTTCAGCACAGATACACCCTACTCTGAGAGTCCTGCTCTTTTGGGCAATCTTAAGGTTTCCCTCGTTGCTGGAGCGGTTACTAAGAGTACTCCCATCAAGCCACCGCAACCACCTCCCGTAAAGGTGACACCGATGCCGGCACCGAAGCCCCCTGTGGTTACAGCTCCCATAACAGCCCCAAAGCGCCGGACGAAATGTATAGAGTCCGTCGGTGTGGGAGAAGCCTCGGTTATAGGAGGTGATAGGGCATCCGCAAAGGTTGAAGCCCTCGCAAGGGCTAAGTGGGATGCCATTGAGAAGGCTCTGGGTGTGAGGACAAGCGTCAAGACGATAGTTCAGAACTTCAGCCTGCTTGATGAGGTGATAAGGAACGAGGTCGGAGGCTTTATAACCGATGTGAAGGTCCTCAGCGAAGAGAACTTTGCGGATATGGTAAGGGTTAAGGTTAAAGGCTGTGTTTATCCCAACTCCGCGGAGAAAGCTCTGAGCCTTATATCAAGGGATACAGCCTTCAGCGTGATAGTGGTTACAAAGAGGCAGAACTCAGTTGAGCTTGATGAAATGAACCCGGTGACCACCGAGCTTGTGAACATACTCAACCAGCAGGGTTTCAAGGTCTACGATTTTGCCGGCAACCCGAACATAAATCCCTACGAGATTGAGAACATTATAGCCCAGAGAAGGTTTATAGCCCTTAGAGCTTACATGGCGAGGGTTCTGTCAGGAGCGATGGTGGTAGGTAAAGTTGAGCTCATACCCTCAACGAGATCCGGTCAGGACATAGGCTATGGTATAAGGTCCACTTTCAATGTCGTTACCGCAAGGCTTAACTACTACCTTCTGGGTAGGGACAACCAGGGACTCAGAATAATTGCTTCAGGCTCCCTCTCCGCTAGGGGGATCGCACCGAACATTCAGGATGCGGGATACAGGGCTATGGAAGCCCTTGCAAGAAACCTCGGCTCTGACATAATGGGCAAGCTGGAGCGTTACATGGCTTCCAAGAAGAAGGTAGTCACCGTCGTTGTCAGGGGAGTAAGGAGTACGAGAGACAACTTCGCTATAAAGGAGAAGCTCCAGAGGGTTCCTTGGGTTCAATCGGTGGAGGATCTCGGTCTGGGCAAGTTCAAGGTAACCTATCTGGAGAACACTATCTACTTAGCGAACTCTGTAGAGAGAATGCCTGAACTCAAGCTGCTGAAGTTCTCGCCTACGGAAGTCGTTGCTCAGCTTCTCTGAGGAGGTTGGAGATGAAATTCGTTCTGCCCCTCCTTTTTCCCCTTATTCTCTTTTCTTGCGGACAGAAGACAGAGAGCCTCAAGAAGGGACCCACCAAGGAACAGCAGCTCCAAAAGGCGGAAAGAGCCTTTGAAGAGCTTGAGAGAGAGGCTGGTAAACCTGCCAAGGAGCTTACCCTTGAGGAAGGGAGGGTCCCTCCAAAGAGAGTTGAGAGAAAGCCAGAGTACAAAAAATACCCGCTCAATCTCGCAAAACGGGAAGCGCCCAAGACAAAGTACCCCATAGTGAACGGACTCCCCGTCTGGGTCAGCAACCCTAACTACGGCGGTGTACTCGGTGGAGTGGGGGTCGCCAAGAGAATACCGGGCAAGGGATACGCTGAACAGAAACGTCTGGCTAAACAGATAGCCTTAGCGGATCTCGCCAAGCAAGTAGAGCTTGTGGTCAAAACTGAGCTCACCAAAGTGGAGGTAAACGTTGATACAAAAACCCTTCAGTATTACAAGAAAAAGTTTAGCTCTTATTCAGAGCAGGAAGTAAGAGAAATGGTGATAAAGAACGCTGTTATAGAGGACGAGTGGCTTGACCCAAAAACCGGAGAGCTGTACATCTGGGTAGTGCTAAAGAGGTAAGGAGGTTAACATGATAAGGTTCTTAATCCTTGGACTGCTTCTTTCAACACAGCTCTATGCCCTTGAGCTTGGTGCCAAGCTGGGTAACGCCCGTATAAACTGGAAGGATAACACGGACACCACCCTTGAATGGTACCTTGCCCTTTACGGCGAGCATCTCTTTCCCCTTTCACCCACCCTGAGCGTGGGTCCGATGGTTGAGATCGGATACGGGAAGAAGAACATAGGCACCTTCTACTGCCCGGGCGTGGGAACCTGTAAGGTTGATCTCACCTACACCACTCTTGAGGTTAACGGGAAGGCTATTCTGAGTATTACTCCCATCCTTGACCTCTACGGTGGGGGTGGGATATCAAGCAACAGATTCGGAATAGATGCCTGGGACCTTAACGGAAATTCGGTAGGAACTCTTGGGGATGAAACCAAGGGAGGAGCTCAGGCTTTTGTGGGAGCCCAGCTTAAGGGTAGGGGCTTTGGAGCAGGTATTGAGTATAAGTACAAGTATGTCAACACCGATTCCATAGACTCGGTTGATGCTGTGACCCTGAGCCTGTTTCTGAGCTTCTGAAAGTGTATAATTACTTGGAACTCTACCAGTAAGGGAGGTATAGGATATGAATAGAGTTGTCCTTGAGGACCTCACACAGCAGAAGGAAAGTCCTGAATACCTTCAGATAAGCTGGGCTGCTGCTATGACCCTCGGACTGATCCCAGGTCAGTTTTACAGGAACACAAAGCTCAGCTGTATAAATACGCTCCTTACCTATCCCTCTGGCTGTCATGCCACCTGTGCTTACTGCGGACTTCAGAAAGCGAGGGATATGGAGTATTCAAAGAAGAAC
>JALSTO010000335.1 GCA_026983685.1 Aquificaceae bacterium
CAGAAAGGGGAAGGATTTCTGCAATGTGTGCAGGGCAAAGCTGTCAGCCAACCTCCCCCTTCAGGCTTGAAAGCCAGGGAAGAATAAGGGCGAGCCACAGAAGGGATAGGGAGAAGTTGGTGATCAGCATGTAAAAGGTTCCGAGCTTCAGAAACACACCTCCCATCGCACCGCCCGTAAAGGCACCTATGAACTGGCTCGTGTTGTAAACACCAACAGCCATACCTCTTGTGTCCTTGTGGGATAGCTTTGTAAGGAGGGAGGGCATTATCGGTTCAAGGAGGTGGAAGCCTACAAAGTAAAGGAGGAAGAGGAGAACAACACCTGTAAAGTCTCTGAAAACCATATGACTTAGAAAACCGAGGGCTATCAGGACGACACCTCCCGAGAAAACCTCCCTTATCTTACCCCTCTTCTCCGCAAGGATGGTTGATGGAACCATAACAGCTATGGAGATAATTATTACGGGAAGGTACAGCTTCCAGTGATCGGGCTTGGGGAAGGAGTATCTGTGGATCATCTCTATGGGCATGACCGTGAAGACGGAGACGAGAAAGGCGTGGAGGAGTCCGACAGATAGGTTCAGCATTCCCTGATTCCTGTCTCTGAGCAGGTGCTTGAGGTTCTTCAGAGAAGGCTCAATCTCTCTGTGATGTCTGCTCGGCTCTTTGATGAAGAGAAGGATGTAGAACATGGCGACGGTGGAGAGAAATGCTGTCAGATAGAAGATGAAAGGAACACCGAACTTGCCCGCCAGCACGGGAGCTACAGTTATGCTGAGGGCGAAGACCATGCCCACCGAAGCCCCTATGTGGGCGAAGGCTCTCGTTCTGACCTCCTCCCTTATCAGGTCAGCCGCCAAAGAGATAGCTGCGGAGGATATGGCTCCCGCACCCTGTATAAGCCTCGCCAGTATCATGGTCCATATATTGGAGGCAAGACCACCGAGGATGCTTCCCAGTATGTAGGCTAAGAAACCGAAGGTTATAACGGGTTTTCTTCCGTACCTGTCGGATAGATAACCGAAGGGTATCTGGAGTACAGCCTGAGTCAGACCGTAGATACCAACAGCTATACCCGTGAGAACAGGTGTGCTTCCTTCAATGTTCCTGACGTAGGGAGCGAGGACGGGTAGCAGTAAGAATAGCCCGAGCATACGGGCAACGACCGCAAAGGTAATACCCGCAAGGGTTTTCTTCTCTTGGGGGGTGAACATGGGTATGTATTATAAACCTTCAGGAGCCCTCAAGGCTGTATCTTATAACCTCTAAGAGGGTTAGTAAGACCTTCTTGACCTGCTCCTTATCCTTGGCGGAGAGCGGTATGACAGGTATCCCCTCCTCCTCCGATATGTCAAGGGCGAACATAACATCCTCGGGAGACCAGGCGTTGGGAAGATCCTGCTTGTTGGCTCCAACTACTATGGGGACGGGGAACCTTGACTGGAAGAAGTTTATTATCTTGCGAGCTTCGTGGAAGGTCTTCGGGTCAGTGCTGTCAACGAGAACTATTATCCCCAGAGCCCCCTCACCGAGTATCTCCCACATGAAATCAAACCTTGACTGACCGGGGGTTCCAAAGAGGTAGAGCTCGTGCTCCTCATCTATCCTTATCTTCCCAAAGTCCATAGCTACGGTGGTGTAGTCCTTTACATTCTTTTCCGAGGCTCCCGAGGTTTTCCTCTCCGTGGCGACCGTCTTTATCTCGCTGACGGTGTTGATGAACTGGGTCTTTCCCGCTGCAAAGGGACCCGCCACAACTATCTTTATCTTCTTAAGCTCCTTCATGCCCCACCTACAGCTGCTTTATCTTCTCAATTATCTTTGCAAGGAGGTCAAGGGTTATTGAGGGCTTCTGAACCCTTTCTTTCCTCTTTCTCCTTATTATGCCCGCTGCAAGAAGACCGTAGAGGGCTCTGTCAACGGTAAGCCTGTCAAGACCAGACTCCTTCCTTATCTCCGCCACGGTTCTGCTACCGTTCACCAGAGAGAGAACCTTCTTCTCCTCTTCGGTGAGGTTTACCCTGCTCACCTTCTCGTTTACATCGGGGGCTTTCTCAAAGATTAGAAGCTCATCGGATATCTTTCTCTCAACCTCATCTTCAGTAAGGCTTCTTGAAGCCCTCATTATGAGCTCTTCAACGGAGTAGCGAACGGGGACCTCGCTATCGTACTTTATAAAGCCGGGCGTGAAGGAGAATATCCCTTCCTTCTGGTCAAGCCTCGGGAGGAAGAACCTCTCTATCGTTTTGTGTATATCCTCCTTTCTTATGCGGAGTTTACTTATCAGCTGGTCAAAGTTCCTGTCAGTATAGACCCTGAAGACCTTGTCAACAGGACGGGCAAATATCACTTCACCGTCCTTTACATAGTAGGCAACTATCATGTCCTTCCACTCAACCAAGAGGACACCGCTCTTCTTGTCTTTGGCGAGTACTTGAAGTATGTCCGCAAAGCTAAAAGTCGTAAGGTCCCCCGTGAGAGCCATCTATTAACCTATAGCCTCCTTGAGTTGTGTCTGAGCCTTCTTTATCTCCATGAGAAGAAGACCCAGCTTTGCGGTATTGCTGGCGAGGACGGTGAGAACTGCATCCTGCCCTATCCCTGTGAGAACTATGTACCCGTCCTCCCCCTTCACGGTTATCTGCTCAAGGTTTCCCTTCTGTAGCTCTTCCGTAACCCTCTCTCCCAAGGAGAGTATCGCAGCACTCATAGCAGCTACCCTGTCCTCCTCTATACCGGGCTTCAGAACTGCGGATATGGGAAGCCCGTCAGCACTTACCAGAACCGCACCCTCAAGACCTGAGCTCTTGATAAGCTCCTGCAGTATTTTCTCGTACTTGTCCATACCTTATAACCCTCCTCTAAGCTTTCTTTATAAAGCTGAGCTCCTTCTCTATCTCTTTCTCAAGCTTCATCAACCTGTCTATCCCCTCCTTTACTCTCTGAACATCTATTTTATCCCCATTTTCCTCAATAAGGGCGTGTATTCTTTCAAGCTCATCCTTACAGAGCTCAACCTTCTCTCCTATACTTAGGAGCCTGTTCCTGTACTCCTCAATAGTCTGTTCAACAGCCTGCCCTATGGCTCCGATCGGATCAAGCCCAGAGGGAAACTCAACGTCAATCTCACCTTCCTGGGCTTTATCAAGGGCTGTAAGCAGACGAGAGGCATTCTCCGATATAGTCTCAATCTGCTCCTCAAGGGACCTTACCTCCCTCTCGTACTTCTCCTCAAAGCCCTTAACGAGCTCCCTTATACTGTGGACTATGTCCATAACCTCTTCATGGAGAGGTATGGGAACCACAGTCTTCTCCTTCTGCCTTTCCTCAAGGATCTCTATCACGTAGAGGAGCCTCCCGAAGAGCTCCTCCAGCTTGTTTTTAGTCCATAGTATGTTGAAGAGAACCCAGCCTGCGGATATAGCAAAGCCTGTTCCGAGGGCGTAGTAAGCGTTCATCTGCCCAAGGAAGAAGAAGGCAAAGGAGAGGAGCACTCCCAGAAGTATAGAGGAGAGAAAGAAGAATTTGAGAAGCTCTCCCGCAAGGGAAGACAGCTTTGGAGTTTCAACCATAGGCTCGCCCTCTCAATGGAGAGAATCGTTTAATGCTATCTTTTTTTGAGTTACTCCGTGCTGTTCTCCTCCACAAAGAGTTCCCTTCTCATCGCCACCTTTCCTGTTCTCGCCATCTCTTTAATTCCGAAGGGTTTGAGAAGTTCCAGCATAGCGTTTATCTTGTCCTCATCCCCCGTCACCTCTATGGTGTAAGTCTCCTGAGATACATCAACGATCTTTCCCCTGAATATCTCAACTATCCTGAGAACCTCGTCCCTCGCCCTTGAAGTAGGCGTGTGGACCTTTATCAGAACGAGCTCCCTCTCAACGTGAGGAACATCGGTAAGGTCCCTGACCTTGAGGGTGTCTATCAGCTTTCTGAGCTGTTTTACAACCTGATCTATGATTATATCGTCCCCGACCACTTCAATGGTCATACGGGATACGCCGGGCTCATTGGTCTCTCCAACGGAAAGGCTCTCTATGTTGTAGCCCTTTCCCGCTATCAGCGTGGCTATCCTCGCAAGAACCCCTATTTCATTACGCACTTTGACGTTTATTATGTGCTTGCGAACGCTCCCCTTCCTCGTCTGCCTGAACTTCGGTGCCTTCGCAACGCTTATCTGAGAGCTTCCCACTGTATCAGCCATCGGAGTCCTCCTCAACCTACCAGGTACATAGTTTCCGCCTCTGTCCCCCTGCCGTCCTCAAGTATCATCTCCCTGTAAGACTTACCCGGAGGAACCATGGGAAGGACGTTCTCCTCCCTGTCAACTACGAAGTCCATTATCACTGGCTTGTCCTCTATCTTCAGAGATTCCTCAAGTATCTCCCTTACATCTTTGGGTTTCTCCGCCCTGAATCCAATCGCTCCCATCGCTTCTGCAAGCTTAACGAAATCAGGCTGAAGGCTGAGATCAACTTCCGAGTATCTCTTGTCGTAAAAGAGCTCCTGCCACTGGCGAACCATACCCAGATAGGCGTTGTTGATTATAGCCACCCTGACGGGTATCCTGTACTGGACCGCGGTTATTATCTCCTGCATAGTCATCACGAAGGAGCCATCCCCATCAACCACGAAGACCTCCTTCTCTGGTCTCCCTATCTTCGCCCCTATTCCGGCGGGAAGCCCAAAACCCATCGTACCGAGTCCGCCCGAGTTGAGGAACTGCCTCGGATAGGAGTACTTGTAGAACATGGCAGCCCACATCTGGTGCTGACCGACGCCGGGAACGATTATCGCATCACCCTTGGTAGCCTCGTATATTTGTTCAATAACATACTGGGGCTTTATAACCTTCTTTGAGTTCTTGTAAGTTAGTGGGTGGAGCTTCTTCCACTTTTCTATCTGCTGAATCCACCTTTCCCTCTCCTCTAAGTGGAGCACCTTCGCGCCCTTCCTCTTTATCTCGTTTATCAGCTTCCTTAGGACTATCTTCACATCCCCAACTATGGGAACGTCCACTATTATGTTCTTGGATATTGAGGCGGGGTCTATGTCTATATGAATTATCTTCGCCTCGGGGGCGAACTCGTCTATCTTGCCTGTGACCCTGTCATCAAAGCGCGCACCGACCGCGATCAGGAGGTCGGAGTTATAGACAGCCATGTTGGCATAGTAGGTACCGTGCATACCGAGCATACGGAGAGATAGAGGGTGGTCCTCGGGGAAAGCTCCTTTACCCTGAGTGGTTGTGGTGACAGGTATCTTCATAAGTTCTGCAAGCTCTATAAGCTCCTCCTGTGCCTCCGCGTTTACCGCCCCACCCCCAACGTAGAGGACAGGTCTCTTTGCCTCCATTATGAGCTTTGCAGCCTTCTTTATCTGCTGTATATTCCCCTCTACGTGGGGCTTGTAGCCCGGCAGGCTCTTCTTGACCTCTTCAAGGGTTGGGATCTTAACGTCCGATAACTGCTGGGTTATATCCTTGGGTATATCAACGAGAACTGGTCCCGGTCTCCCGGTCCTCGCTATGTAGAAGGCTTCCCTGAGAACGAGCGGAAGCTCGTCTATATCTCTGACGAGGAAGTTATGTTTAGTTATAGGTCTCGTTATACCTACTATATCAACCTCCTGAAAGGCGTCGTTCCCTATCATGTGGGTGGGGACCTGACCGGTTATTACCACGAGGGGAACGGAGTCCATATAGGCGTCCGCTATGGGAGTAACTATGTTGGTAGCCCCGGGTCCCGATGTGGTCATGGCTACTCCTACTTTGCCAGTAGCCTTGGCGTAGCCCTCCGCCATGTGTCCGGCACCCTGTTCGTGGCGGGCGAGTATGTGCTTTATGGTTCCATCCCTGTAAAGGGCATCATAGACCTCCATTATCGCACCGCCCGGAAGTCCGAATATTACCTCAACCCTCTCTTCCTTGAGGGTTTCTATAACTATGTCCGCGCCCTTTCTTGACATAAGACCTTCTCCTCCTACTCAGTAAAATCGTAATATATAAAATTTGTATTAGCTTAAGGGAAGTTCAAGCTCTTGTGATATAATTCTGAACATAAACCGTAGGAGGTT
>JALSTO010000336.1 GCA_026983685.1 Aquificaceae bacterium
CAAAGAGGCAAGGGAGCTAACCAAGAGCCCGGAGCCAGAGATAAGAGAGCTTGCCCAAGAGGAAGTTGAGAGGCTTCAGAAGAAGGTAAGCGATCTGGAGGAAAGGTTAAAGCTCCTTCTGGTTCCGAAGGACCCAAACGATTCCAAGAACGTTATCCTTGAGATAAGGGCTGGAACGGGAGGTGAGGAGGCTGCGCTCTTTGTAGCTGACCTTCTGAGGATGTATCAAAAGTATGCGGAGGACAAAGGCTGGAAGTTTTCCATACTGAGCGCCAACAAAACTGGGCTCGGAGGATACAAGGAGGTCGTCGCCCTGATAGAGGGCGAAGGTGCTTACTCAAGGCTCAAGTACGAGAGCGGTGTTCACAGAGTTCAGAGGATACCTGTGACCGAGTCCGGTGGAAGGATACACACCTCAACCGCCACTGTAGCGGTTCTTCCCGAGGCTGACGAGACTGAGGTTGAGATAAACCCTCAGGAGCTCAAAATTGAGACCTTCAGAGCATCGGGAGCGGGTGGGCAGTATGTAAACACTACCGAAACCGCTGTAAGGGTAACCCACCTGCCAACCGGTATAGTGGTCTCCTGTCAGGACGAGAGGTCCCAGTTCCAGAACAAACAGAAGGCTTTGAAGATACTGTATGCCAAGCTCAAAGACCACTATGAGAGGAAGAAGAGGGAAGAGATAGCTAAGGAGAGAAAGGAGCAGGTGGGAACGGGAGAGAGGAGTGAGAAGATAAGAACCTACAACTTTCCTCAGAACAGGGTGACCGACCACAGGATAAACCTCACGCTCTACAAGCTCCAGGAGATACTTGATGGAAAGCTTGATGAGATAATTGATGCCCTCAGGGCAAAGGAGCTTGAAGAGAGACTGAAGCTTGTTGAAGCAGGCTAACTGCCCTTAAAGGGTATGCTTATCCAGAGTTCCTCCCTCTCGTTTTCATTCTTCTTCAGGAGCACATCTATCCCCTCTGCATCAAACTGAGGGTATCTGGAGAACAGGGATATGAGGTCTTCTTTCAATCTTTCAACCATGCTGGGGGGCACACCTTGACGTTCATAACTCAGTACAAGCATCAACCTCTGCTTCGCAACATCTTTGCTCTTTCTCTTAAAGAGCGAGCCCAAATTCAACAACCTCACCCTCCAAACAGTTTACTAAGGAAGCCCTCCTTCTCACCATACCTCTCAAAGGGAACTTCCTCACCCAAAGTCCTCTTGGCAACGTCCATCATAGCCTTAGCAGCATTGTGTTTGGGATGAAGGACTATAGGCTCTCCCCTGTTGGTGAAGTCAACGAGCTTCTCCTCTTCCGGGATCACGCCTATGAGGGGCGCCTTCAGTATATCAACGATGTCTTCAACGGAGAGCATTTCTCCTCTCTTAACCATTTTCCACTTAACTCTATTGATTATGACCCAGTAGTCCTCCTTATTCATACTCTCTAAGAGACCTATCACCCTGTCCGCATCCCTTACAGAGGAGACTTCCGGGTTCACAACTATGTAAGCCCTGTCAGCTGGAGAGACAGCTATCTTGAAGCCCTGTTCTATACCCGCAGGTGAATCTATTATGATGTAATCAAACTCTCCCTTTGCCTTTATATCCTTGACGAGCTCAACCCATTTCTCTGGGTTAACCGCATCCTTGTTCTTGGTTTGGTTTGCTGGTAAGAGAAAGAGACTTAGACCCCTCTTGTCCTTTACCAGAGCCTTCTCAACAGGGACTCTATCTTCAAGGACGTCAAGGATGTCATAGACTATCCTGTTCTCAAGACCGAGTATCATGTCAAGGTTCCTGAGACCTATATCCGCATCAATGAGGAGGACTTTCTTCCCGAGCTTTGCGAGAGCAACTCCCACGTTCGCCGTTATGGTTGTCTTCCCAACTCCTCCCTTTCCTGAGGTAACTACTATAACCTCCGTCATGTTAAAGCTCCCTTCAAACCTTTTCTAAAACTATCATACCATCTTCCACTCGTGCTACTTCAGGATAGCCCGGAGAAACCCTCTCCGACTCCTCAGATATAGCTATCTTCTTACCTATCCTTATCTGCTGAGGCTCCATCTTAAGAGCCACAACTACGGCGGATTCATCTCCGAGAGCACCAGCTATAGCTATCCCCCTCAACGTTCCCATAATAATAATATTACCCACAGCCACCACTTCTGCATCCTTATTGACATCACCGAGGATTAGAACGTCCCCGTTGTGTTCAACCTTCTGCCCTGACCTCAGGGACCTGTCAACGACTAAAAGCCTGTCACTCCTCGGAGCTTCCTTTTTACCGCTACCTATCTGTCTGATATTGCCGAGTCTGAGGTCTTTCAAAAACTCCTCTATCTGGGCTACCATATCCGGTGGTAGGTCTTCCGCGTTCTCAAGGATGAAATACCCGCCCTCAAAGAGTTTTCCCCTTACTCTGGACCTTATTTTCTCCTTTATTGATTCTAAATCGGTCTCCTCCTTTATGCGTATGGCTATTACCGGAAGAGTTATACCTCTTATCTCAACCACCGCTGAATATTATATCAGTGATGGTGATGGTGCCTTATGCCACTTTCCTGAAGAAGGGGACAGGAGGGTGAGCAACAGTAACCCTCTCTCTCAAGCTGTATCGTGGTGTGATTTATTCCATGCCTGCCGGCTATATCCTCAACCTCTTTGAGAACCTCGTTGCAGGCCTGGATATCGCTGACAACAACGTGGGCGGTTAAGATAACGCTTCCTGCAGTTAAAGACCAAACGTGGAGGTCGTGGACATCTATGACACCCTTAACTTTCCTTATCTCCTTCTCTATCTCTTCAGGGTCTATTGCAGCTGGGACGAGCTCAAGAAGCACGTTCAATGAGTCCTTTATAACCGTGTAGGCACCGGGGAGTATGAGAAGGGATATACCTATGCTGAGGATCGGGTCCGCGAGGTAGAACTTCCAGAAAGTGACCGCAACTCCGGCGAGAATGGCAGCTACC
Source organism: Aquificaceae bacterium (assembly GCA_026983685.1). Lineage (GTDB taxonomy): Bacteria > Aquificota > Aquificia > Aquificales > Aquificaceae > Hydrogenivirga. The sequence goes on from JALSTO010000336.1 coordinate 2,977, forward strand.
GAACCAAGGGTGTCTGTGACAACGTGGAGAAAGGCAGCTTTGACGTTTATATTCTCATCCGAGCTCTTATACAGGAGATATCCCGCTATCAGGTTTACCCCAAGTCCAACGGTTGCTATCAGGAGCATCTGGGGACCGAGAACGGGTTCTGGACTTAGAAATCTGTTGAAGGCTTCATAAGCTATATAAGCAATAAGACCTATTAGAAATATTCCATTTACGAGAGCTGCCAGCACCTCAAGTCTGTACAAGCCGTAGGTCATCCTTTTTCCCCGTGCTTTCTGAACGAGGAGCTGGGCTATGAGAGCAATCAGGAGGGAGACACTGTCGGTGAGCATGTGCCCTGCATCGGATAAAAGCGCTAAGCTGTTGGTTAGGAAGCCCCCGATAAGTTCAACGAAGGCAAAGGATAGCACAAGCCCGAAGCTCAGTCCAAGGACCTTTATGCTGTTATTTCTGTCCATGTAAAAAATCTATACCCGAAGGGAAGCTTTACCATGAGTGATATTAATGTCAAAGTTTTCCACACGGTACATTAGGAACTCAGGAGAAGGGGAATAGAGGTGATAGGGATATACAAACTTTCAACTCCACACGGTACATTAGAAACCCGAGGGCCTGAAGTTCTTCAGGTTCCTTCACTTTCCTTTCAACTCCACACGGTACATTAGAAACCATAAAGTAAACTACCATCAAAACAGCTGAGAGTCAAGGGTTTCCCGATACATAAGCATCGCTCAAATTAAGTTAATTTCGGAAAATCCTCGGTAGCCCAAAAATAGTCTTTCAGACATGCCCTCAGAACGCTTGAGTTACAATAACTCCTGGAATACCCTCATCTTGATATAAAAAAACAACAGCACCTTTATGTCTCTAATTCAAAACAATCCTTCCTATTCAATTGCCAAGGAGCCGTGCGGGCTCTTCTAAATCCCGCTTCCTAAAATTATATACTTCTAATTCAAGTTTGCAAATTTAAAAGTAAAGCCTTGTACAGCTGTCAACGCCTTCAACTGAGCTTATTGATTTGATCACCTCTTTGAGGTGTTTCTTATCTATAACATCAATGGTAAAGTCCATGAAGGCTGTTCCATCTCCTGTGGTTCTTGTTGAAGATTCCCAGATGTTTGAACCATGCTGGGCTATGTTCTTAGTTATCTCCGAAAGGATTCCTATCCTATCTTTCGCCTGCACCCTTATCTTCGTCTTGAACCTGCCCTCAGGCCTTAGCTTTACCTTAAAGACTTTCTCAGGAAAGTTCTCCGCTATATACTTGAGGTTTGCACATCCTTTCTCATGCAGGACAATACCCTTACCTCTTGTAACCACTCCGTATATCTGGTCTCCTGGGACTGGGTTACAGCACTTGGCAAGCTCATACATAACACCCGAGAGTCCTTCTAAAGACACCTCTCCCTTACCTTCCGCCTGCTGTTTTTCACCTTGTTTTCCTCTTTTGGGAGACAGTAGGGAAAGTATCCTGCTTTCTGAAAGCCTGCCACTACCGAGGGCTATGTATAGCTCTTCCTCTTCCTTGAACCTGACCTTCGTTTTTAGCTTCTTCTTCAGATCATCTGCTGAAAGCCCGAGGTTTTCTCTGATCTTTTCAAATATCTTTCTGCCTTCCGCTAAGAAGTGTTCCCTTTCAGCCTGTTTTATGTAGTGCTTTATCCTGTTCTTTGCCTTGGAGGTAACAACAAACTTCAGCCAATCAGGGTTAGGCTTCTTTGCAGGGCTTGTGATTATCTCAACCTGATCCCCACTCTGAAGCTTGTAGCTGAGAGGCACTATCCTGCCGTTGACCTTCGCACCCGCACAGTGGTTGCCCACTTCGGTGTGGATGTAATAGGCAAAGTCTATCGGTGTTGAGCCTGCTGGCAAGACGACGAGGTCACCCTTTGGAGTGAACACAAAAACCTCTTCGGAGAAGAGCTCCCTCTTGAGGCTATCAAGAACTTCATTGGGATTCTTACTCCCCTGTATGTTCTCAACGAGGTTTCTGAGCCAGGAAAATACCTCCGCCTCATCTATCCTATCCCTACCCTCCTTGTAAGCCCAGTGAGCTGCTATACCCTTCTCAGCTCTCAGGTGCATATCCCAGGTCCTTATCTGAAACTCAACCATCCTCCCCTTAGGAGTTATTACGGTTGTATGCAGGGACTGGTAAAGGTTTGGTTTCGGCAGGGATATGTAGTCCTTAAACTTCCCGGGCACAGGCTTGAATAGGCTGTGGATTATACCGAGCACGAGATAGCACTCCTGAACTGAGCTAACGATTATCCTGACACCGAGTATATCGTGAACTTCTTCCAGGCTTATATTTTTCCTTATAGTTTTTTGCCATATGCTGTAAAGGTGCTTCGGTCTGTACATTATCTCAAATCCAACACCTGCCTTCTTCAGCTCCCCTTTAACTTTCGGTATTACAAACTTCTTCAAGTAAGTCTCAAGGTCCTCCAGAGATTGGCTTACAAAACTCCTGACCCTCTCGTACTCTCTGGGGTAAAGGTATTTGAAGGACAGATCTTCAAGATCTCTCTTCAGCTCCCATATGCCGAGCCTGTGGGCTATGGGTGCATACACGCTCAGGGTTTCTTCCGCTATTCTGAGCCTCTTATCTCTTCGCAGGTAATTTAGGGTTCTCATGTTGTGTAGGCGGTCCGCGAGTTTGACTATCACGACCCTTATATCCTTTGCGGTGGCAAGTATGAGCTTTCTGAAGTTTTCAGCCTGGGCCTCCTTCAGGTTCCTGAACTTTATCTTCCCTATCTTGGTAACGCCCTCAACTATACGGGCTACATCCTCACCGAAGAGCTCCCTTATCTCGTCATAGCTCGCCTCGGTATCTTCCAAGACGTCGTGCAGAAGACCTGCAACCACGGTTGTTGAATCCATGTTCAGGTCTGCAAGTATCTTTGCAACATTGACTGGATGAACAACGTAGGGCTCTCCAGACTTCCTAAACTGGTTTCTGTGCCTTTCATTTATGTATTCATAAGCACTCCTTATACGCTCACTATCCTCCGGATACTTCTCCTGTAGTGCATCAACAATTT
>JALSTO010000337.1 GCA_026983685.1 Aquificaceae bacterium
TCTTCTGGAGGGAGGAGGAAGTTATTAAAGTCGCAAGGACAAACCTGAAAGGTCTTGACCCCAAGAGCCTTGAAATTGTTGAGTACGTGAAGAAAAGGAGGGGTGTGAAGCCAGAAAACCTCAAGAGGAGGTTCAATCCCCGGCTCATAGATTTCCTCCTCAAAAGGGGAATACTCAGGTCCGAAAAGGTCTGGAACGCTCCTTCCCTTGAGGAGAGGTTTTACAGCCTTGCCCTGCCCTTGGGGGATGCCCTTAAAAAGGTAAGGTCTGAGGAAAAGAAGAGGCTCCTTGTGTTCCTGAGCGGTAGAGAAGGGGTGAGTGAGGAGGAGCTCAGAGGCTGGGGCTTTGGTAGGTCCCTGCTCAGGGAACTTCTGAAGAGGGGAATTCTGAAGGAAGAGAGCAGGTATCCTGAGAAAATCCACGAAGGTGCTGAAATTTCCAGAGAGGTTGTTAGAAGGATATCCGCTGACAGGAGGCTACTGTGGTCAAGCTTCGTAGATGTTCTCAGGGAGGTTGAGGAGCTGTGCCTTGACCACATATCAAGGGGAATGTCTGTTCTCATACTGTTTCCCGACACCGCTCAGATGTACAGAGCCCTTGATAGGCTCAGGGGAGTTTTAAAAGACAGGCTCTTGGAGATACATTCGGGCGTTCCTCCCAAAAAGCTCTTTGAGTCATGGTTTTCGGCTACGGAGGGTGGAAAGGTCATCGTGGGTACTTTCCTCGCATCCCTGTGTCCGGTTGAGAGGCTCGGAAGTCTGATACTCTTTGATGAGAGCTCCCCCGGAGTGAAGCTAAGGCACGCAGGAGGCGTTGACTTAAGAAGGGTAGCCTACATCCTCTCAAAAAAGAGGGGTTCCAAGCTTCTCTTCACCACACCCGCTCCCTCCCTGAGCTCTTACCTGCTTTTCAAGGAAGGCAAATTCTCCCTTGAGAGGAAGTTTTCTCTCCCAAGGGTTGAACTCTTCAAAAGGGAAGCGGGAGAAATATTGACAGAGAACGCCCTCAGGGTGCTTGAGAAGGAGAAAGAAAAGAAGATCCTCCTCCTCGTTCCTAAGCACGGCTACAGCTACCTTTACTGCCCGAGGTGTGAAGCTTTAGTGGAGTGTCCGAGGTGCGGGACCTTCCTGACCTACTCTCTGAGAAAGAAGCTTATCTACTGCACGAACTGCTCTTACAGACAGGAGGAGCTGATCTGTCCTGAATGTGAGGGTCCTTTAGAAGAGCTCGGCTTCGGTATTGAGAGAGCCCTTGAGGTAGTTGAGGGGTCCGTAGGTCTGAGGGAGGGGCTGACCTTTTCCACCCATCCCCGCTGGGAGGAGAGCTACGACCTTTCAATAATCCTGTCTGCGGATTCTCTCCTGTCGGTTCCCTCTTACAGGGCAAGGGAAGAACTCTTCCTCTTTCTCCTGAGAACCTCCCTAATAACGAAGGAAAGGCTCATAATCCAGACGATGTTTCCCGAGGAGGAGAGCTTCAGATGTTTGGCGGAAGGTAAGCTGGAAGAGTTTTACAGACTTGAGCTTGAGAGAAGGGAAAGGGAGATGTTGCCACCCTTCTGGAGGCTCCTCCTTCTGAAGGTATCCGATCGGGAGATTGAGGGGTATGTAAGGAAGTTTCTCTCACCCCATCTGAGAAGCACCTACAACAGAAGGGAGGGATGCTACGAGCTACTTGTGAAATTCAGGGACAGGAGGACCCTTTTGAAGGTGAGACAGCTTACGAGAAGGTTCGGAAAAGCTATAATTGAGGCTAAGGTTGACCCTTTCTGAGATGAAGCTCGTTCGCTTTGCCCTCAACTTCGCTCTCGGAACGGTTCTCAGCAGGATCCTCGGTTTTGTGAGGGACGCCACCGTTGCCTATTACTTTGGCGCGAGCCATATATCGGACGCCTTCTTCATAGCCTTCAGGATACCCAACAGCTTCAGGAGACTGCTCGGGGAGGGTGGCTTCAACGCTGCATTCGTTCCCCTGTACGCTAAAGCCCTTGAGAGGGGAGAGGAGAGGGAGTTCCTCTCCAAGGTTCTCGGGCTCTACCTTCTGGCGAACTTAGCCTTTACCTTCCTCGGTGTAGTTCTGTCTGAAGAGATAGTCAGCCTTATAGCTCCGGGGATAAGGGATGTGGAAACCTTCTCCCTTGCGGTCTTCATGGCGAGATTCCTCTTCCTCTATCTCCTTCTGGTCGGTGTGAACGCCCTCTTCATGGGAATCCTGAACGTGAGGGGGAGGTTTTTCGTCCCAGCCTTCTCTCAGGGTGTATTCAATGGAGTTTTTGTGGTGGTTCTTCTCCTCTTCGCAGAGCCTTACGGCTACCCCTCCCTTATAGCGGGAGTCCTCTTAGGAGGGCTACTTCAGGTTCTGGTAAACGTCCCCCTTCTCCTGAAGGAGAGGGTGAGCCTCTCCCTCTCTCTGAACCTGGATGAGGAGGTGAAGACCCTTCTGAGGAGGCTAATTCCCGCTCTCGGGGGCTTCGGAGTCAACCAGCTCTCCCTCTTCATTGATACCTTCCTTGCATCCTTTCTCAGAACGGGGGCGATATCCTACCTTTATTACGCAAACCGCCTTTACCAGCTTCCCTTCGGTGTCGTCTCCGTGGGTGTAGCCAACTCCCTGCTCTCAATTCTCTCAAGGAGTTCGGTAAGCAGGAGAAGGGAGCTGACGGAGGCTCTCAGGCTCGTCTTCCTCCTTACTCTACCCGCATCAGCGGGTCTCTTTCTTTTGTCAGAGGATATAGTGATGGTAGTTTACAGAAGGGGTAGCTTCGGTGATGAGGATGTCTTTTTCAGCTCGGGCGCTCTATCGATCTATAGCCTCGGTCTCGTTCTCTTCTCCTTTCAGAAGGTTCTCTCCGCTGTTTTTTTCTCTGAGGGAGACACAAAGACACCTGTGAAGGCTTCCCTCCTGGCAGTTCTGAGCGAGGGGGTCTTAGCCTCTTTCTTTGCCTTCCTGCTGAAGATGGGGGTCTTCGGTCTTCCGATGGGAACGGCGCTGTCCTCTTTTGTGGGCTTTGCTTACCTTCTCTTTAAAGTTGACGTCAGTCCCGACTGGCGTTCTCTCCTGAAAAGCTCTTTGAAGGGTTTCCTTGCAACAACTCTTATGGGTGCCCTTGTTTTTTTCCTGAAAAGATCGGAGTTAGAACCACTGATGGTCGTTCTTACCGCCGTTCCCCTCGGTACCCTCGCCTACTTTCTATCACTGGTAGCTTTGAGGGAGGAGCTAAGCCTGAGACTCCTTAAGGGCTTTGTTGAGAAGCTCCGTAACCCTTGAAGCCCTCCTTGAGGCTTCGTTCCTGTGGATGACTCCTTTACTTGCGGTGTGGTAGATTACGCTTATCACCTCGGGGAGGAACTCTTTAGCCTCCTCAAGCCTTCCCTCCTGAACCATCCTTCTGAACTTCTTTATAAAGGTCCTCATCCTTGAAAGGTGATACCTGTTGCGTTCCCTTCTCTTGGCGTCTCTCCTCGCTCTCTTTTCCGCCTGCTTCGTGTTTGCCATCTCCTTCGGACCTCCTCCTTTATGCGAAGAAGATATATTACCACAGATTTGATATAATAAGCTCCCAAACAAACACTCTTTGGAGGCAAGGAGATGGACCTTTACGAATACGAAGCCTACGACAAGATATTCAAGAAGTTTGGAATTCCTACCCTCAGGTACATGTTCGTTGACCACATAACGGAAGAGGTTGAGAACTTCGTAAACCAGCTCGGTGAGTGTGTGGTAAAGTCTCAGGTTCTCGTCGGAAAGAGGGGAAAGGCGGGAGCGGTAAAGCTCTGCTCTTCTCCGGAGGAAGCCCTTGAGGAGATAAAGACGCTTCTTGAGTATCCCGTTTACGGAGAGATGCCCGTCGGCGTGCTCGTTGCGGAGAAGGCGAACATAGTTAAGGAACTCTACGCCTCCATAACCTACTCAACGGAAACGAGGGCACCCGTTTTGACTCTTTCCTTGGAAGGTGGTGTTGATATAGAGGAGGTTGACCCTTCAAAGATAGGCATATTCCCTATTGACCCCCTTAAGGGTCTTTATCCCCACATGGTGAGGAACTACCTCCTTGAGCTGGGTTTCCCCCACGAGTATATGTCCGCTATGAGGGAGCTTTCCGAGGTTGTGGCAAACATGTTCAGAGCCTTCTGGGAAGCGGAGGCGAGGCTCCTTGAGATAAACCCTCTCGCCATAGTGGACGTAGGCGGGAAGCTCAGGGTAAGGGCGCTGGATGCGGTGGTGAAGATTGACGACGATGCCTCCGTTCCTCCCGCAAAGATTTACGGCGTCAGGTCTGCCATGAAGAGACCTCCAACCGAGAGGGAGATAGCCGCTGCGGAGATAGACAAGGACGACCACAGAGGTAAGGCGGGTTCCTACGTTGAGGTTGATGGAGACATAGCGATGATGACCTTCGGTGGTGGTGGTTCTACCGTTACCATAGAGACAACCTACGCCATAGGCATGAAGCCCGCCAACTTCACCGACATAGGCGGAAACCCTCCTGCGGAGAAGATGTACAAGATTACGAGGATAATCCTCTCCAAGCCCGGAATAAGGGGGGTCTTGGTTTGTGGTGGAACAGCCAACAACACGAGGATTGACGTTACCCTCGGAGAGGGTGTTGCCAACGCCATAAGAGATCTGAAGAAGGAAGGAAAGCTTGACCCCAACTGGATATGGGTTGTCAGAAGGAACGGACCCGAAGCGGAGAAGGGTCTTAAGATGCTCTACGAAGCCTTTAAAGAGTGCGGTGTAAAGGGAGAGATATACGACTCAACCCTGCCCCTTACGGAGGCTCCCGTCAGGCTAAAGGAACTCCTTGATAGGTGTGAGTCCAAGGCGGAAGAGGCGAAAGACCAGGGAAGGGTTCTCACCGACGAGCAGGCGAGCGACATGGGTGTTTAAGCCTCCCTTTAAGGTCTATAATTAAAGTTTCCACCCTTTAGTATGGAGGAGTATTATGAAAGCTGTTGCCTTCGGTTTCCCAAAGCTCGGAGAAAAGAGGGAGTTTAAGAAGCTCCTTGAGGACTTCTGGAAGAAGAAGATAAGCGAAGAGGAACTTCACGCAGGCATGAGAGACCTCGCCCTCTGGAGGGCTGAGCTATACGGCCAGAACGCTGACATAGTTCCCTCAAACGAACTTTCTTACTACGACTTTATGCTTGATACCGCCCTGATGGTGGGTGCACTTCCCCAGAGGTTCGGGGAGTTCAAGGGAATGGAGACCTACTTCGCTATGGCGAGGGGAAAGAACGCCCTTGAGATGACCAAGTGGTTCAACACCAACTACCACTACCTTGTTCCCGAGATAGAGAAGGAAGAGTTCAGGCTATTTATAAACAAACCCCTGAACGACTACGAGTTTTACAAACAGAAGGGCTACGAGACCGTACCCCAGATAATAGGACCTTACACCTTCCTGAGAATGTCCAAAGCTCTCAGAAGAAAGGAAGGAAACCTGCCCCTGTATGAGATAGAGAAGATAGAGGACAGAGACCAGTTTGAGAGACTCATCCAGAAGCTCGTCCCCGTTTACAGGGAAGTCCTTGAGAGCCTGAAGAAGGCAGGCTGTAAGAGGGTTCACATAGAGGAACCCGCCCTCGTCCTTGACACCGAAGGCTGGCAGTGGGACCTGGTTGAGAACATATACAGAAAACTCTCGGGCACAGGAGTAGATATAGCCCTCTTTACCTACTACGACAGCGTCTCTAACTACGAGCGTTACGTCTCTCTGCCTGTCAAAGCTCTCCACCTTGACCTCGTCTCCAACAGGGAAAATCTTACGAACATAAAGGAAAAAGGCTTTCCCAAGGACAAGGAACTCATAGCGGGCGTTATAAACGGAAGACAGCCCTGGAGGGCAAACCTCTCGGAGAAGCTCAAGCTCCTTGAGGAACTGAGTAAACACGCAAAGGAACTATCGGTTGCCAACTCCTGTCCCCTTTACCACCTTCCCGTCAGCGTTGAGCCTGAAGAAGACCTGCCCGAGGGTCTTA
>JALSTO010000338.1 GCA_026983685.1 Aquificaceae bacterium
TCCCAGCTTAAGGATGACCTCTTTGGGAAGACCCTCACCCTTTCCGAACAGCTTGAGGAATTCAATGGAATACATGAATATGAACAGACCTATTGATGTTCCGGCGGTCAGGAAGAAGAATATCAGTGACATCGGGGGATGCATCAGACCACCTCCTCCACCTGCTTTTCTTCAGGCGTACCCACTTTATTTGAAACGTGGTGTCTCTTCATGACCTCAAGGAAGAGGGGATTGTCGGGCTTGAGTATGTGCTTTTCAAACTCCTCAAGGTTTATCTTTGTCTCCGTGCGCGGGAGGTAGTGGTTTGCGGGGTTTGTTCCCATGTCGGGGAAGAGGACAAAACCGTTCCTCTCCCTTATCACCTTGGAAACCTCACTCTCGGGGTCCTCTATGTCACCGAAGAACCTTGCCCTCGCAGGGCATGTGAGAACGCAGGCGGGCTGGCGATGCTCTGGAGGCAGAGACTCGTCGTAAACCCTGTCTATGCAGAGGGTACACTTCTTCATAACCTTGTCCGCCTCATCAAACTCCCTGCATCCGTACGGACAGCTCCAGGAGCAGAGCTTACAGCCTATGCAGTCATCGTAATTGACCAGCACTATCCCGTCCTGTTCCCTCTTGTAGGTTGCTCCGGTAGGACAGACCGGCACGCAGGGTGCGTCCTGACAGTGGAGGCACGACTTGGGAAGGTGGAATACCTGAGTGTTGGGAAACTCACCCATCTCGTAGGTCATTATCCTGTTGTACCACACACCCGAAGGGTCTCTCCCGTAGGGGTCGTAGTCCGACAGAGGTCCGAACGCTGCTTGAGTGTTCCATTCTTTACAGTTGGTCGCACAGGCATGGCAACCCACACAGGTATTTAAATCTATTACAAGCGCAAACTGAGCCATCACAGCACCTCCTTAAATAACTCCTTTACATCTATCTCAAGCCCTTCTACTGTATGGGACCTCACCCTTCCCTCATCTCTTGCATGGGAAAAAAGCCTGAAATGTCCGCCCTCATTAACATAAACTTCTACTTCTTCCACCTTGGGGTCCACTATCCAGTACTCCTTGACTCCCTTCCTCTCATAAACTTCCTTTTTCTCCTTGAGGTCGTAGTAGGCTGTTGAGGGAGAAAGAACCTCTACGACCAGATCGGGAACTCCCTCTATTCCCTTTTCGGTCAGCTTCTGGATGTTTCCTCTGAGGAGGACCACCATGTCTGGCTGAAAGACGTTCTCTTCGTCCATGTACAGGTCTATTGGGGCGAAAAACACCTTGCCCAGTTTTTTCCTTTCAATAGCTTCATGAAATTCCAGAAACATTCTTTTTAGAACCTCCTGGTGTAGAGGATTTGGAGCGGGGCTCATAACAAGCTCTCCCATAATGAGCTGGTAAGGACTTCCTTCGGGCAGAGCTTCGTAGTCCTTTACCGTGTGCCTCTCTCCGAGCCTCATGGCTTGTACCTCAGAGTCTCCGTCCACCTCTCCTTTATGTAAGGCAGGGGCTCAACCCTGAACTCGGGATAGGTCTCAGGCTCCTGATCTTCCGCCCTGTAAACCTTCACCTTTGTGTCAAACCAGGCTAAGTGTCCAGTTATAGGGTCTCCGTAGAAGACCTCTTTCCCTCTGAGCTTTATGCTGTGGGGGATAACGTGGTTAAGAAGGAATCCCTCATGTCCCTCTTCCGCTTCGGGCTTGAGTCCCCACGCTCCTTGCATCTTTCCTATGGCGTTCCAGGTCCACACGGAGTTGGGCTCCGTCGCTTCTGTCAGGAAGACCTGACACTTTACCTTGCCCACCCTTGACTCAACCCATACCCAGTCAAGGTGCTTTATACCGAGCTTTTCAGCGGTCTTGGGGTTCATGTAGAGGAAGTTCCTCGTTGATATCTGCCTGAGCCATGCGTTCTGAGAGTCCCAGGAGTGATACATCCACTGGGGTCTTGCGGTGAAGGCGTAGAGGGGATAGTCCTCTCCGCTGACCTCTTCTTCAAAGGGAGGATACCAGAAGGGCAGAGGGTCAAAGTACTTGACGAGCCTCTCCCTTATCAGTGGATCGTTGGGAGGCTGGTTCTCTCCTTCCCAGAGCCCCTGTCCTGCGAGCCTGAAGGTCTGGAGAGACTCAACGTAGAAGTTCATTATTATCGGCTCTGTCTTCTTCACAAAGCCCACGCTCTTAGCCCACTCAAGGTAGTCCTTGTTTATGTGCCTGAAGTAGCGCATGTGTTCTGGGAGCCTGTAGTAGAAGAAGCCCTTGTTCTTTGTGTACATCTCAAGCTGTTTTGGGTTAGGCTCTCCCACGAAGTGCTTGTCCCCGTTCTTCCCTCTCCAGCCCGCTAAGGCTCCCACTCCCGGTCTGGGTTGCCAGTTTATAAGAAAGTCCTTGAAGTCCTTATACTTGGGTGTTCCGTCCTCGTTCACAAAGCCAGGGAGCTTGAGCTTAGTCCCCAGCTCAACCATCACATCGCCCCAGGGTCTTACGTCAAGCCCCTCCTTCTTGGGATCGACTATAGGCTGTCTGAGGGCATCAACCGGACCGAAGGCGACCGAAGGCGGTCTGTCAAGAAGGGATAGAGCGAACCACTGCTCAAGGTAGGTAGCATCGGGCAGGACGAGGTCTGAATAGGCTACCTGTTCGCTGTAGAAGGCATCTATGGTTATTATCTTCGGTATCACGTAATTACCCGCAGGGTCCTTCGCTGTAAGAGCCTCAATTATGTATGGTATGTTCTGGGAAGAGTTCCAGGCCATGTTAGCCATGTATATGATGAGAACGTCAATGTCGTAGGGGTCCCTCTGATACGCTGCGGGGATAACGTTCTGTATGCAACCGTGAGCTGCGATGGGAAACTCCCAGCTGTAGGCTCTATCTATCCTCAAGGGTCTTCCTTCCTCATCAACGAGGAGGTCGTCGGGGTTCTGGGGAAGACCGAGGTGAGGACCCTTCAGGGGTTCACCGTATTTGAGGTCTTTGAGCGACCTTATCTTGACAGGCTTGGGGAGGTCCTCTATGTGTTTGGGGTAGGGAGGTTTTGCCAGGTGTCCTCCTGGGGCATCAACACATCCGAGGAGCATCTTGAGCAGGAAGACCGCCCTTGCGGTCTGGAAGCCGTTGCTGTGGGAGGCTATACCCCTCATTATATGGAAGGAGACAGGTCTTCCCTTCATCGTCTTGTGCTTCCTTCCCCAGGCGTCCGTCCACTCCACGGGTAGCTCAAGGGGATCGTAGAGGGCTATCACACCCATCTCCTTTGCTATCCTCTCTATATCCTTTGCGGGAATCCCCGTTATCTTCTCCACCCTCTCGGGGCTGTAGTCTCTTACAAGCCTCTCCGCAAAGAGGTCAAAGGCGGGTCTAACCTTTAAACCTTCAGGTGTCTCAAACTCACCTATGAATGCGGGATCAAGGTCATCGGGAACTATCCTGTCCGCAGGCTGGAAGCTCTTTGACTTTTTGTCATACACCATCGGCTTGCCTTCCGTGTTCCTGTAGAAGAGTCCGTCCTTGGAAGTTCCCGGAGCCTGTATCACGAGCCACGGGGCGTTAGTCTGCTCCTTCAAAAAGGTCCAGTCAATGAGGTTGTACTTGAATAGAACGTGCATGAGACCCATTACGAAGGCACCATCTGTGCCCGGTTTCACCGGCACCCACTCGTCCGCTATGGCACCGTAGGACCAGCGAACGGGGTTTACGAATACAAGCTTTCCGCCCCTTCTCTTCATCTCCTGAATTCCGAGCTTGAAGGGATTGGAGGCGTGGTCCTCAGCCACACCTATCATCATGAAGTACTTTGTATTCTCAAAGTCCGGGTCTCCGAACTCCCAGAAGGAGTATCCCGTTGAGAGAAGCCCTGCAGCGGCAACGTTAACCGAGCAGAAGCCCCCGTGCGCTGCCCAGTTTATCGTTCCGATTTGCTGAGCGAACCAGCCGTTTATAGCCTGCATCTGGTCTCTTCCTGTGAAGAAGGCAACCTTTGCAGGGTTCTTCTTCCTCGCTTCGTCTATCCACTTAACAGCTATATCTATAGCTTCGTCCCACTCTATCTCCTTGAACTGACCTGAGCCTCTTGGTCCGACCCTCAGCAAGGGTTTTCTGAGCCTTGCGGGTGAGTACTCCTTCATTATCCCGGAAGAGCCTTTTGCACAGAGAACCCCTTTATTCAAAGGGTGATCGTCGTTTCCCTTTATGTAAGTAACCTTGTTGTTCCTCACATAGACCTCAATCCCGCACCTGCAGGCACACATGTAGCAGGTGCTGTAGTACTTTCTTTCGTAGAAACTACCTCCTATCTCCATGACAATGCCTCCTCGGGCACACTTTATCTAAAAGGATAGTCTTTAGGTCTTCCTGTTGATAGCAAAATTGCTTAAAGGTTCATAAGCTCTCCTTATAGGGTTTATAAGGAATAGCTTATCAAACTACCTCAACCCAGACACCTTTGAGATAGAGGGTGTTCGGCATCTGAAGTATCCAGGGATGGTCTTTGTCCTGAAATGTCTTAGCTATCACCCTTACCTGCCTCCTGACATCGTAAGAAGCCTGAGTTAGAACCTCAAGGAGGTGGCTCTCGGTTATGTGGAACGAGCACGAGAATATAGCCATGTATCCTCCCGTTTTTGTGAGCCTAAGACCCCTCACGCAGAGCTCCTTATAGCCCCTCAGGGCGTTTGGGACTGCATGCCTGTTCTTGGCGAAGGAGGGAGGATCTATAACAACAACGTCAAACTTCTCTCCCTCCGAGTCCAGCTTTCTCAGATAGTCAAAGGCGTTAGCCTCAACCCACTTTATTCCCGAAAGGTCGTTTATCTTTTCGTTCTTCCTGCCGACCTCAAGGGCTAAGGGAGAGAGGTCAACCGCTATCACCTCCTTAGCTCCCATCTTCTTCATGTTCAGGGCAAAACCTCCGGTATGGCAGAATACATCAAGGCATCTGTCTCCCGGCTCCACCAAGCTCCTGACAAACTTCCTCGCATTCCTCTGGTCAAGGAAGAATCCCGTCTTCTGTCCCTGCGGTATGTTGACAACAAACCTCAGGTCATGCTCCCAGATAGTTGTTTCCTTCGGAACTTCGCCCCAGAGTACCCCCTCCTTGGCTTCAACCCCTTCAACCCTCTTCGCCACTGAGCTGGTCTTCTCATATATACCTTTCGGTCTGAGGAGCTCCACGATAGCCTCAAGGACCGCATCTCTAAATGTGTTCATGCCGTAAGTGGTGAACTCAAGGACCGCATACTCGCCGTAAACGTCAACTATCAGACCCGGGAGGAGGTCTCCCTCTGAGTGGACGAGCCTGAAGGCGTTGCTGTTTATATACAGCCTCTTCCTGTAGTCGTAAGCCTCCTTTATCCTCCTCTTTATCAGCTCGGGAGTTATGGGCTCTTCCTTGTCAAAGGAGAGTATCCTGACCGCGATGTTTGCCTCAGGATTTATGTACCCGTATCCTAAGAACTTCCCCCCGAAGTCCCTCACAACGACGAGCTCTCCCTTCTTAGGTTTCCTTGAGTAGCTCGCTATCTCCGGTCTGTATATCCAGGGAAAGAAGCCTCTTATCCTGTCCTCTATTCCGGGTTTCACTCTTATCTGAAGCATTGATGTATTTAGTTTATACTTCTCTTGAGAGCATGGGTATATTTGATAAGCTCTTCAAGAAAAAGAAGGAGGAGGAGAACCTCTGGACGAAGTGTCCCGAGTGCAAGACCCTCCTCTACGTGCCTGACCTGAAGAGGAACTATAAGGTCTGTCCCAAGTGCGATTACCACTTTCCCCTCTCCGCTGTGGAGAGGGTTGAATCCCTCCTTGACGACACGGGAGCCCAGAAGCTCTTTGAGGAGATCCTTCCCACGGACCCTCTCAGGTTCAAGGATACAAAGCCCTACAGGGAGAGGCTCAAGAAGGCTCAGGAGCAGACCGGATTGACCGAGGCTATGATAGTAGTGAAAGGCTTTATCGGATCACGGGCTGTGATACTTGCCTCCATG